>CAVTZN010000007.1:0-11228 GCA_963739285.1 Candidatus Wildermuthbacteria bacterium | reverse complement strand
AAACTGGCGAGACGATTATTTCTGGAATGGGCGAATTGCATCTTGAAATTTTAGTTGACAGAATGAAAAGGGAATTTAAGGTGGAAGGGAATATCGGCAGGCCTCAGGTTGCCTACAAAGAAACAATTAAAGGAGAAGCCGAAGCAGAGGGAAAATACATCAGGCAATCTGGCGGTCGGGGTCAATATGGCCATGTCTTCTTAAGAGTCAAACCAAAAGGCATGGGGGAAGGCTTTGAATTTATTAATGAAATTAAAGGAGGAACGATTCCTCAGGAATTTATTCCGGCAGTTGGCAAAGGAGTAAAAGAGGCCATGGAAAAGGGAGTAGTCGCCGGCTATCCGATGGTCGATATAGAAGTTGTCTTATATGACGGCTCATTCCATGAAGTTGACTCTTCGGAAATCGCCTTTAAAATTGCCGGCTCAATCGCTTTTCAGGAAGCGGCCAAACGAGCTAAAGCAATTTTACTTGAACCAATAATGCGGTTGGAGGTTATTGTCCCGGAAGAATTTTTCGGCGAGGTAATCGGAAACTTAAATGCCAGACGCGGCAATATTGAAGAAGCCAAAGACAGGCTGAAGATGAAAGTGATTGATGCAAAAGTTCCCTTGGCCGAAATGTTCGGCTACGCTACCGCTTTAAGATCCTTGACAGAAGGAAGAGGAACCTTTACAATGGAATTTGACCATTACCAGGAAGTGCCGCAAAATATTGCCCGGGAAATTATTGAAGGCAAAAAGACAAATTCGTTAATTTATACTAATTTATGAATTTAGAAGAGATAAAAGAGATTATTCAAAAAAGCGGAGGAAAGTTTATTATTGTTGAAAATGGGAAACCGGAAATGGTCATCATGAGCTTTGAAGATTTTAAAATGGAATTAGAAGGATTAAAAACCTCAATTTCCGGAGCAAAGGTGAAAACTGAAATCGTCAATTCTTCCAAAGAAAAACCCGAATTACCCGAAGAATTGGAAGAGGAGCCTCTGAAGATAGAAGACCTGCCTTTCTAAACAGAAGTATTGACTATTTTTTAAATTTTTGTAAAAATAATAATATATAACATAAGGTTTCAGCGTTTAGCGTCTAGGTGATTAGTTAACTAAAAACCTAGAACCTAGAACCTAAAACCTAGAAAAAAAATATGGCGGAAAAATTTGAAAGAACAAAACCCCATCTTAATGTCGGTACCATTGGCCATGTTGACCATGGGAAAACCTGCCTGACAGCAGCGATTTTGCATACTTTAAAGATGCAGGGGTTTAAGGCTTCTGAAAAAGGAGTTGATGATATTGATTCAGCTCCTGAAGAGAAAGCCAGGGGGATTACCATTTGCGTTTGTCACGTTGAGTATGAAACCCCAAAGCGTCACTATGCTCACATTGATTGTCCGGGGCACGCCGACTATGTCAAAAATATGATTACCGGTGCCGCCCAGATGGATGGAGCAATTTTAGTGGTTTCAGCTCCTGACGGTCCCATGCCTCAAACCAGAGAGCATATTTTGCTTGCCCGTCAGGTTGGCGTTCCTTCAATTGTTGTCTTTTTGAATAAAACCGACTTGGTTGAGGACAAAGAACTTGTTGATTTGGTTGAATCAGAAGTGAGAGAGCTTTTGAAAAAATACGGTTTTCCTGGAGACGAAATTCCGGTAATTCGGGGATCGGCCACTAAAGCCCTGGAGGCAAAATCAGCGGATGATGAAGCGGCCAAACCCATTTTGGAATTGGTCAAAGCCCTTGACGAATATATTCCAGAACCAGCCAGGGAAATGGACAAACCCTTTTTAATGGCCATTGAAGATGTCTTTTCAATTGAAGGCCGAGGGACAGTGCCAACCGGCAGAATTGAAAGAGGAGTGGTTCATCCCAATGATGAAGTGGAATTAGTTGGTCTTAAAGATACTATCAAAACAGTAGCGGTTAGCGTTGAGATGTTTAACAAATCACTTGACGAGGGGAGAGCCGGCGATAATGTTGGGATTTTGCTCAGAGGTTTAAAAAAAGAAGATGTTGAAAGAGGTCAGGTTTTGGCCAAGCCAGGAAGCATTACCCCTCACACTGAATTTGAGGGAGAAGTTTATATTTTAACCAAAGAAGAAGGCGGAAGACATACTCCATTCTTCTCAGGTTACAAACCCCAGTTTTATTTCCGAACCACTGATGTTACCGGCGATGTCACCTTGCCCGAAGGGACGGAAATGGTTATGCCGGGAGACACGGCTAATTTAAAAATAAAATTAGTAGTTCCCATTGCCATGGAAGAAAAACAAAGACTTGCTATCAGGGAAGGAGGAAAAACAGTAGGAGCCGGAGTAGTGACAAAAATCATAAAGTAGTCAAGCGTTCTTTTAAGATGCCAGTAAAATCCAAAGCGAAAGAAAAAGAAGTTGAAACTGAAGTGAAAGTCTAAGCTTCGTATAAAGTTGCGGGCTTACGACCACAAAGTTATTGATAATTCAGCTCGACAAATTGTTGAGACGGCTTTACGTTATGGAGCCGAAGTTTTAGGCCCTGTTCCATTGCCAACCGAAATCCGCAAATATACCGTCAATCGTTCCTCTTTTATTCATAAAGATGCCAGGGAACAGTTTGAAATGAGGATTCACAAAAGATTGATTGATATTTTGAACCCAAATTCGAAAGTGATAGACTCTCTGACAAGCCTGACCCTACCCGCCGGAGTTGATATTGAAATTAAGATGTAATTTAGGTATAATTGAAATGTTCAAAGTAAATTCTAAAAAAGGGTAAATTTAATCAGATTAAATAGCCATTGGGAAAACCGGGCTATGCCCGGTTTTCAATTAGTAATTATATGAAGTTTATTTTAGGAACAAAAATTGGCATGAGTCAGATTTTTGATGACAAATGAAATTTATTTTGGAACAAAATTGGGCTGAGTCAGGTTTTTGATGATAAAGGAAATCAAATCCCGGTAACAGTTATTGAAGCCGGGCCCTGCGAGGTTTTGCAAATAAAAACAACTGAGAAAGATAAATATCAGGCTGTCCAAGTTGGGTTTAAAAAAATTGAGAAGGCAAAAAAAATTAAAAAAACAATGAAAGGAAAAGAATTTAGATATTTAAAAGAATTTAAGAATGGAGAATATAAAGTCAGGCGATAAAATTGATGTTTCAATTTTTCAGGAAGGTGATAAGGTGAAAATTTCTGGAATTTCCAAAGGAAAGGGTTTTGCCGGAGTAGTCAAAAGTTGGGGATTTCACGGCAGAAACGCCACTCATGGAGTAAAACATGAACAAAGAACACCCGGTTCAACTGGCAGTTCTTTTCCAGAAAGAGTGGTCAAGGGCAAAAAAATGCCAGGCCGAATGGGATTTGGAAGAATAACCGTTAAAAATTTAAAAGTAGTAAAAATTGATAAAGAAAATAATTTATTGGCGGTGAAAGGGGCAGTCCCAGGGAGAAAGGGAACACTTTTGGAAATCAGGAGTATAAAATAAAATTATGAAGTACGAAGTTTTTGACCAATCTGGAAAAAAAATAGATGAAATTTTGCTTCCCAAGGAAATTTTTGGCGTGAAAGTAGATCCTGACTTAATTCATCAGGTAGTCGTTTCTCAAATGGCAAATCGGAGAAAAATCATTGCTCATACCAAAGGTAGAGGAGAAGTCCGTGGTGGCGGTAAGAAACCTTGGCGGCAAAAAGGTACGGGGAGGGCCAGGCATGGGTCAATTCGTTCTCCTTTATGGAAAGGGGGAGGAGTGACTTTCGGTCCAACAAAAGAAAGAGTTTTTAAAAAGAAAATCCCGAAAAAAATGAAAAGACTGGCCCTTTTTATGGTTTTATCATCCAAAGCCCAAGATAATTCGTTGATATTGTTGGATAAATTAAAAATAGAAAAAGCCAAAACAAAATTAATGGCAGAAATTTTTAGAAGACTTCCATCCAAAGGCAAGAGCTCTCTTTTGACTTTATCAGGGATTGATAAAAATTTAATTTTGGCAACCAGAAATCTTCCAGAAGTCCGGACTATCCAGGCCAAAGATTTGAATTGTTTTGACCTATTGTCCATGAAATATTTGATTATGCCAAAAGAAGTAATAAAAGTGATTAAAGAGATATTTTTAAAGTAATATGGCCTTAAAAGACATTTTTAAAAGAAAACCGAAAGAACCGATAAAAGAACCGATAAAGGAAGTAAAAGCGGAGAAGAAAAAGACTAAAATTGCCAAGCCCATTAAGGTTTCTCCCCGGGAAACTAAGAGGGAGGCGAAAATTGGCGAGGCATGGAAATCTTTGAAATTCCCCAGTATTACGGAGAAAGCTACTGATTTAACTAAACAAAATCAATACGCGTTTAAAGTTTGGAAAAGAGCCAATAAAATTGAAATAAGAAAAGCGATTGAAGATATTTATGGAGTTGATGTGACGTCAGTAAAGATTATTAATATTCCGTCCAAAAAAAGGAGATTGGGGAAGACGACCGGTCTCAAAAAGGGCTATAAAAAAGCCCTGGTCAAAATAAAAGAAGGACAGAAAATTGAGGTCTTACCTCGATAAAAATTTATGGATAAATTACTTACAAAAAAAGAACCCGAAAAGAAGTTACTCCTGACTTTTAAAAATCATGCCGGCAGGGGAAGATCTGGGAGAATTACTGTCCGTCATCAGGGAGGGGGAGTAAAGCGATTTTACCGAATTGTTGATTTCGGTCAGGAAAAATTGGGAATGCCGGCTAAAGTTATTGCTCTGGAATACGATCCTTATAGAACTGCTTTTTTAGCCCTTCTTCAATATCAAGATGGCGAGAAAAGATATATTTTGACTCCTCAGGATTTGAAAGTCGGCGATGAAATAATTTGTGCCGAAAAAACTGAAATTCGACCAGGCAACCGAATGAAACTGAAGAATGTTCCGGTAGGTCAGATGGTTCATAATGTTGAATTAGAAAGCGGTAAAGGAGGAAAACTTATCAGGGGAGCGGGAACAGGAGCTCGGGTTCTGACTCAAGAAAGTGCCTTTACTCACTTAGAACTCCCTTCCTCGGAAATCAGAAAGGTCTCGGCTGAATGTTTCGCTTCAATTGGCATGGTTTCTAATCCTCAGCATGCTTTTTTAATAATAGGGAAGGCTGGTAGAGTCCGGTTGAAAGGCATAAGACCAACTGTTCGGGGCACGGTAATGAATCCCTGTGACCATCCTCATGGAGGAGGAGAAGGAAAAACAACGATTGGTTTGAAATACCCGAAGACTCCTTGGGGAAAGCCAGCTTTTGGGGTTAGAACGAGAAAAAGAAGAAAATGGACGGATAGATTTGTCATTCAAAGACGTAAAAAGAAGAAAAAATGAATATGATTCCCATCTTTGGTGGGGCCCTGATAATTTTTTAACAAACAATTATGTCAAGAAGCTTAAAAAAAGGTCCTTATGTGGACGAAAAATTATTAAAGAAAATTAAGGATTTGAAAGCCGGGACCAAACAGATTATTAAAACCTGGTCCCGAGCTTCAGCCATTGCTCCGGAAATGGTTGGTTTCACTTTCGGGGTTCACAGCGGAAAAGAACATGTCCCAGTCTATATTACTGAGGAAATGGTTGGGCATAAACTTGGAGAATTCGTTCCGACAACAAAATTTGGCAGACATGGCGGGAGAATGCAGAGAGAAATGGAGTCAAAAGCGGCCGAAAAAGAATCCGCCAAGATAGAGGAAGTTAAAACCGGAGAAAAGACGACAACCCGTCCGCCGCATCCTGCCACGTAACAACGGACCCTATCTTATGGAAATTAAAGCCAAATTAAAACATTTAAGGATCGCTCCTCGAAAAGTCCGTTTAATCTCCGACTTAATCAGAGAGAAACCAGTTGAGCAAGCTCAAGCAATTTTAAATTTTACAACTAACAGAGCGGCCCAGCCCTTACTTAAACTTTTGAATCAGGCGGTGGCTAATGCTAAAAATAATTTTCAATTAGATGAAACCAATCTTTATATCCAAAAGATCAATGTTGACGAAGGCCCGAAATTAAAAAGATGGAGGCCGAGGGCCAGGGGGACAGCCTATCCAATTCAGAAAAAAACCAGTCATATCACTATAATTCTTGATGAGATTAAGAAGAAAGCGAAGAAAAAAAAGAAAATTGAGAAAAGAGAACCTGCCTTCGCTGAAGCTCTGGCGGGTAAGGAAGAAAAAATCAAAGGGGCTCCAAAAGTTGAAAAGATTCAAAAAGAAGGTAAGATTTTCGCAGAGAGGGCGAAGCCAAAACCCGAATTAGAAATTAAAAGGCCTCAAATTGAGAAAGGTATAAAAAGAATATTCAGGCGAAAAGCCATTTAACTTTAGTTATTCAGTAAACATTAAATGTCACATAAAGTTCACCCCAAAATTTTTCGAGTCAGAGAGACAGCTGACTGGAATACCCGCGGATTCTACAAAAAATTTCCTTTTTTATTGGAAGAAGATTTTAAAATTCGAGAATTCCTGAAAAAAAGATTGAAAGATAGCGGAGTCCAAAATATTGAAATTGAACGTTCTCTTGGCAAAATTAATGTTATTATTAATACGGCCAGACCGGGATTAATTATCGGTAGATCCGGTTCAGGGGTTGAAGAATTGAAAAAAGAGATTGTGAAAAAATTAACGAAGAAGATTAGAACTCGTCCATCATTTTCTTCCGCTCCGCGAACTCCCGAAATAAAAATCGAGATTAGAGAAATTAAAAATTCTTGGTTATCTGCTTCTTTGGCTGGTCAATGGATAGCCAGTCAAATTGAAAAAAGAATTCGCCACCGACGCGTTTTGAAAATGGCCCTAGATAAAATTATGGTAAATAAAGAAGCCAAAGGGGCGAGGATTGAGGTTTCCGGCCGCCTTGATGGGGCGGAAATCGCCCGGCGGACATGGTTAAAAAAAGGTCAACTTCCTCGTCAAACTCTCAGGGCAGACATTGATTACGCCGAAGGAAGGGCTTATTGCACTTATGGAGTGGTGGGGATAAAAGTCTGGATATATAAAGGCGAGAAATTTACGTAGATTGAAGTTAATCTAAATTCAGTATGCTTTATCCTAAAAAAGTTAAACATAGAAAATGGCGAAAGGGAAGAAGTAAGGGCATTGAATCTCGGGCGACCGAGCTGGCTTTTGGGACATTTGGTTTAAAAGGTCTGGAGACTCGTTGGATTTCCGCCAGACAAATTGAAGCTGCCAGGCGTGCGATAATGCGTTATTTAAAAAAAGGAGGAAAACTCTGGGTTAGGATTTTTCCGGATAAACCCGTAACTAGAAAAGGGACCGAGGTTCCAATGGGGTGCGGAAAAGGGAGCGTCGATCACTATGTTTTTCCCATCAAACCGGGAAGAATAATTTTTGAAATAGACGGAATTAAAGAAGAAATAGCCAGAGAGGCTTTGAAGAAAGCGGCCGATAAATTACCAATAAAAACAAAATTTTTGGAAAGATGAAATTAAAAGAATTACGCCAAAGGTCAAAATCGGAATTAGAAAAAATTCTTCGGGAGTCACGAGAAAAGTTAAGACAACTTCGCTTTGACCTCTCCTCGGGGAAAGTTAAAAACGTTAGAGAAATCAGACAACTGAGGAGAGAAATTGCGCAAGTCTTAACTTTATTAAATCAATAAGAAAAGCTGGCGGAGAAGAACCTTGATTTTTGCTCCGCCGAAATTAAAATGCCCAAAAAACAATTAATAGGAAAAATCGTTTCTGATAAAATGCAAAAAACCGTAGTGGTTGAGACAGAAAGAACGAAAGAACACCCAAAATATAAAAGAAGATACAAGGTGAATAAAAAATATAAAGCTCATGATGAAAAAGGAGAATTTAAAGTGGGAGACAGGGTAATTATTGAAGAGTGCCGACCGATTTCCAAGGGAAAAAGATGGACGGTTGTGAAAAAACTTTAGTTTTTTGATCCGACATATGATTCAACACAGGACAATGCTAAAAGTAGTCGACAACACTGGAGCAAAAATTATCCAGTGTATTCAGGTTTTGGTGGGGAGTAAAAGAAAATGGGGTCAGATTGGCGATATTATAGTTGCTGTAGTGAAAGAAGCCGAACCAAGAAGACAAGTTAAACAGCATGATATCGTCAGAGCGGTAATTGTTCGTCAAAAAAAAGCTTATCGGAGATCAGACGGAAGCTATATCCGTTTTGATGATAATGCGGCCGTGATTTTAGAAGCAAAAAAAGAACCAAAGGGAGGAAGAATTTTGGGGCCGCTTCCGAGAGAGCTAAAAGAAAAAGGATTTGAAAAAATCGCCGGCTTGGCGACAGAATTAGTATAAAATCTATGAAAATACTCAAAGGCGACACAGTTTTAATAATTTCGGGCAAAGATCGGGGCAAAAAAGGGAAGATTTTGACCTCCTTTCCGAAGAAAGGTAAAGTTGTTGTCGAGGGGATAAATTTGAAGAAAAAACACAGACGACCCAAGAAATCAGGGGAAAAAGGTCAAATCGTTCAACTTCCCGGATTTGTAGATGTTTCTAACGTAAAAATTATTTGTCCAAAATGCGGGAAGCCTGCCAGGATAGGATCCAAAATTATGGAAAAGAGGCGATATAGAATATGTAAGAAATGTGGTCAGGAAATATGAGATAATTTATGAGATAATTTCTAAATTGACAATGACAAAATTATTAGAAAAATATAAATCAAAAGTGATACCTGGGATGATGGAGAAATTCGGTTATAAAAATGTTATGGCTTGTCCCAAGATTAAAAAAGTGGTAATCAATACCGGATTCGGAAGAGATATTTCTGCCAAAACTTCTGAGGAGCAAAAGAAGACGATCGAGGCAATCACGAAAGACTTGTCGATTATTAGCGGTCAAAGACCCACCTTAACCAAAGCTAAAAAATCAATCTCCAGTTTTAAAATAAGAGAGGGTTCTCCTATCGGCGCGAAGATTTCCTTGAACGGGGAGAAGATGAGTGATTTTTTAATGAGATTGATTCACGTCGCTCTGCCGAGGTCTCGCGATTTTCGGGGCATTGCTCCCGAAGCTTTTGATAAAGAAGGTAATTTAACCATTGGCATAAAAGAACACATCTGTTTTCCTGAAATATCCCCCGAAGAAGTAAAAAATATTTTCGGTTTAGAAATTACTGTCGTCACCACTGCGAAAACCAAAGAAGAAGGGTTAGAATTGCTAAAATTATTAGAATTCCCGATAATAAAAACCTAAATTGACTATGGCTACCAAAGCTCAAATCGCCAAATCTCTAAGAAAACCTAAGTTTAAAAGTCGTCTGACGCGGCGCTGTTTCCGTTGCGGAAGAAAAAGAGGGTTTATGAGAAAGTTTGGTCTTTGTCGTATTTGTTTCAGGGAAATGGCTAACCAAGGGCTGATACCCGGGGTAAAAAAAAGTAGTTGGTAACCCTTCGATAAACTCAGGATTATCCTGAGCTTTGCCGAAGGATAAAACCTATGGATGTTATAAGCGATCTTCTCAATCAAATAAGAAATGCTCAAGCCGTATCCAAAGAAACGGTGGAAATTCCCTTTTCTAATTTTAAATATGAAATCGCTAAAATTTTAGAAAAAGAAAAGTTTATTGAAAAAGTCGAAAAAAAAGGGAAAAAAACGAAAAAATCTATTGAGATTACGCTGAAATACTTGCCAGATGCGGCCTTGGCCAAAGGAATCACGAGAGAAAATCTCAGCTATTTCTTCCTTGAAAAGAATTTCAAAGTCGGGCCAAAGAATTTATTTTCCAGCCAAGAAAGTCAAAAAAGTTAAAGGTGGATATGGCATAGCCATAATTTCCACTTCTCAAGGCCTGATGACCGACAAAGAAGCCAGAAAACAGAAGCTGGGAGGAGAGATTATTTGCGAAATTTGGTAAAATTATGTCACGTATAGGCAAAAAACCCATTTTAATACCGGAAAACGTGGAAGTAAAAATAGATAATCAGAAAGTCATAGTTAAGGGCCCCAAGGGCGAGCTTTCAAGAGAAGTTCGGCCGGAGATTAAAGTTGAATTGAAGGACAACCAGATTTTAGTTTCTCCCAAGATTGAGACGAAAAGAACCAAAGCTTTTTGGGGATTAACTCGAGCCCTGATCGCCAATATGGTTAAGGGTGTAATCGAAGGATATGAAAAAAAATTAGAGATAGAAGGCTTGGGCTACAAGGCTTTACTTGAAGGAGAGGACCTGGTCTTGTCTGTCGGTTTCACTCACCCGGTCAAAATTAAATGTTCCGAAGGGATTAAATTCTTGGTAGAGAAAAACGTCATTACGATTTCGGGAATTAATAAAGAATTAGTCGGAGGGATCGCTAGTAAAATAAAGAAAATTCGTCCGGCTGAACCATACAAGGGAAAAGGAATCAAATATCAGGGAGAGATAATCAGAAGAAAAGCCGGAAAGAAAGTGGTGTCCACTACGGCATAATCAATATGTTAAAAAAACAGCAAAAAAGATATAGATGTCATAAACGAGTAAGGGCTAAAATTGCAGGAACCGGTAAAGTTCCCCGTCTTTGTGTTTTTCGATCGGGGAAACATATTTACGCTCAATTAATTGACGATGAAAAAGGAAAAACCTTATTGAGTGCCAATGATTTAAAGTTAAAAAGCTTAAGTCCAAAAGCGCCAGCCCCAAAACTGAAAGCCAAAACTAAAAAGTTAAATGAAAAAAAAGAAGAGAGCGCCAGAGTCGGGAAAGTTGCCTTCTCATATGAAGTAGGGAAATTAATTGCTAGAATGGCTTTAGATAAAAAATTTGAAAAAGTTATTTTTGACCGGGGAGGTTACAAATATCATGGCAGAATAAAAGCAGTGGCGGAAGGAGCCAGAGAAGGGGGATTAAAATTTTAAGAATATAAATTTTAAAGATGAGAAGAGAAAAACAAAGAGAATTTGAAAAGGATAAACCAAGGGACGAATTTGAATCGAAGCTTTTGGATTTGGCAAGGATTGCTCATATGAAAGCAGGTGGTCGGCGTTTCCGCTTTAGGGCGGTGGTCGTGGTCGGAAATAAAATGGGTAGAGTCGGTATCGGGGTAGCCAAAGGGACGGATGTTGCTCAGGCCGTAGAAAAAGCGACTAGATTGTCTAAGAAAAATTTAGTTAACGTGCCTATTGTCAATGAAACAATCCCTTATGAAACCTATGCTAAATTTGGGTCAGCCAAAGTTTTGCTTAGGCCTCAAAGAAAAGGAAGGGGGCTGGTGGCTGGCGGTACCGTTCGAGTAATTTGCGCCTTATCCGGAATAAAAAATATTTCTTCAAAAATTTTAG
>CAVTZN010000006.1:0-22999 GCA_963739285.1 Candidatus Wildermuthbacteria bacterium | reverse complement strand
AAACATATTATTATAATTTATTAAGGAGGGTTAAAATGGCGGAAAAAATAAGTGTTGAGGTTTCTTTGACCCCTGTTCTCTTTATCTCTTGAAAAACTTAAAGAGCAAAATATATGAATACGGTTTAATAAAAATCACTCTTTATGGAATAACTTATTAACGGGAATAACACCTTCTAATCAGAGTAAAACGACAAGATTTAATATTGCTCTTGAAAAATTAAAAAAGGAAGTAAATGAAAATCGGAAACTTAATTCATGAGTCTTATATTAATTATTTCTGGTAATAATAACCGCTATAAGTCTATTTCTATTGATGTAAGAAAATTAGAGAGTTCTTCATATCTTTCCCGATGCCTATATTGATGCTTATTGGAGTTTTACTCCGAACAATTTATTCTGAGGAGAAAATCCGTACTGGTTAAAGAAAGTAAAACTGTAGGATAATTAGCAATGTATTTACTATTTGGCAGCTTTTAGATTTCTTCTAAAAAGAAGACACCTTTTTATTTTTGGTTAATCCTTTAATAATTTAATTAGTTCTTTCGGCACTCTGCTTTCTAAAAGAACTACATCATTTGGCTTACAAAATTTTTTTATTTTTTCAAAAATCTTCTGTGGTTTTTCAATAAACAAAATATTTTCTTTATTCATTCCTTTTTCAATTGCGCCTTCTTTTAAATCTCTAAATCTTTCTTTTGTCGTAATAATTGCTAAGTTGCAAACTTCGCCGATTTTTTGACCGATTCTTCTGTGGACATCTTTTGATGCCTTGCCTAATTCAATCAAACAGGGCATTATATTAATTTTTTATCCTTCCCAGATTTTTAAATATTCTAAATGAGATAAAACTCCGTTTGGGTTTGCTGAATAAGTGGAATCAAGAATATTTAAACCCTCTTTATTTTTAATAAGTTTCATTGCTCCCTGCTCGGGTTTAATTTTTTCACAAGCTAGGGCTATTTCTTTTAAATTCATACCCAATTCTTTAGCGCAGGCCGTTGCCAATAAAATATTTTCCACATTTTGGCCGCCGAGCAAATTTACCTTAAAATCAGCCGAATCTCTCGGGATTCCACTGGCTTGAAGGTAAATTGCAGTTTTGATTTTTGAAAATATTTTAAAAGATAAAAATTCTTTTTCAACCTTCAAATCTTCAACCCAAAAATCAGAATGAATAACTAATTTTCCCCTAACATTTTGTTTATACTGCAAATTCTTTTTTTAATTTTTGTTTTTTGGTAAAGTTCTAAACAATAAAAATTTTCTCCGTTAAAAATAGATAGGCCATCTTGAGGCAAACTTTCAATTAATTCATACTTTGTTTTAATAATATTTTCCTGAGAACCTTGGGTAGACATATGTTGCTCATTTATCCCAGTCAAAATACCGATTTTGGGTTTGGCAATATCGCACAAAAGCTTTATTCCTCCCCTATTGTAAGATGCCATTTCGCAAACGAAAATTTTATGTTCTGGTTTTAAATCATTTAAAATACACTGGGATACGCCGACTTCCGAATTTTGATGTTCTTTTGTTTTTAAAACTTTATTTTCGCCGAATTTTTCGGCTAAAATCGTGTATAAAATCTCTTTTGTTGAAGTTTTGCCGTAAGAACCCGTAATGCCAATTACCAAAAGATCTTTAAATTGTTCTCTTTTACTTTTTGGCTTTTTTAATCATTCGGTTTCTTCCCAAAACTGCCAAAGGCTGAAAAAAAAGAACAATTATTGAAATAATAAGCGGAAGGAATAAATCAAATAATAATAAGCTTACCAGAATATCCAATCTACTTTGAATGATAAAACAGAAAAATAGAATTGTTATAACTATTGATATAGAAAAAAGAAGGATTATTTTTTTGGTGAAAATTGGTCTTATTATTGTTTTTTGAATAAGGTCCTTGACAGTTTTGAGAACTTCTATTGTATATATAAAAAACAAACCAATAAAGGAAAAAACAAAAACCCCCAGCCAAGAATCAGTTGGCGGATTATCAGACAAAATATGTGAATAAACAATGAGTAAAAGAAAAAAAATCTTTAATAGAATAAGGGTATTAAATAAAAGCTTCTTTCCTTTTTCGGTTCGGAAATGGTCCCGAAAACGGCCAAAATGATATTCCTTTAATTGCCAAAGATAAAGCCAAAATAAAACAACTTTAATAGTTCGTATAAACCAGAAAAAACTTAAAATTAAAAAAGAAATCATACCCTGTAGAGAACTTTTAAAAAATCGACTAAAATTACATTTTATTTTTCCGCTTCCACATGGGGATTATGTTTAATTTTTCTAAAAATCTCTATTTCTGAATTGGTAATTTTTTCTTTTAATAAAAAAGCTCTTCTCAAAGGAAATAATTTATCCTTTTCTACCCCAAATAATTAAGGTTTTTATTTTAATTTCATTAAGATACGGTATTAATTCTTCTTTTATTACTTTTTTAATTTTCTTTCATTACACCCGGTAGCAGTCGAATTTTCACTACCGGGCATATCTTAAGATTTTAAAAAATTTATCAAAATTTCGGTTAATTTTTCCGGAGCTTCCGAATTGGGATTATGTTTTACTCCCTCTGGGAATAATTCCTAATTGGCTATTAGGGACTTTTTCTTTTAATAAGGTAAGCTGTATTCACGGGAACGGTACTTGTCCTTTTTACCCCAAATTATCAAAGCTCTGAACTCTTAATCTGTGATTAAGATAAGGAGTAATATCTTCTGCAATCACTTTCTTAAATGTTTCTTTCATTACCGGTGTCTTTATTAAATAATAATCTCTTGTGCCGGCAAAGATATAAGCTATTTTTCTGAAAATACGGATAAAAATTTTTTAAAAACGGCGAGTATCACTAAAAAATAACCCAATTTTTCTTAATTTAATCAATATTTTTTGTCTAAATCCTAATGTTTTTTCACGGCCAAATCCAGCCGAACCTACTAAAATCAGACCCATGATTTTTTCGGGATTCTGAGCGGCAAATTTAGTCGCAACCCTTCCGCCGAAAGAATGACCCAATAAAAAAAACTGCGAAATTCCTTCTCTTTCGCTATATTTTTTTATCCAATCGGTATAATCTGCGATTGACCAAGGTTGCGGAGGGTCGGCTTCTTGACCGAAGCCGGGAAAATCTGGATTATAGACTTTAAAACCTTCTTTTTCTAAAATCTCTTTTACCGCTTTCCACGATTTTGAAGAGCCTCCCCAACCATGGAGAATCAAAATGGGATAATCCATATTATTTCTTTTTTATTTCTTTAAATCCTGTATATTTTTGTAAAACTTCCGGTATTTTTATGCTTCCGTCTTTTTGCTGGTAATTTTCCAAAATTGCAATTAATGTTCTGCCAATAGCAAAAGCGGTTCCATTTAAAGTATGGACAAAATTTAATTTTCCAGCTTTATCCCGATATCTGATATTTAATCTTCTTGCCTGGAAATCAGTGCAGTTTGAAGTAGAATGAGTTTCCCTATATTTATTTTCGGAGGGAATCCAAGCTTCAATATCATATTTTGCCGCCGCAGGCCTTCCCAAATCTCCAGTACAGATTTTAACCACCTGATAAGGAATTTTCAGGGATTTCATTAAATTTTCTTCTATTTCCAAGAAAAATTGGTGTTCTTTTTGAGAATCTTCGGGTTTTGAAATACTAATCATTTCAACTTTATCAAATTGATGAACCCTTAGAATCCCTTTGGTGTCTTTTCCATAAGCTCCGGCTTCCCTGCGAAAACAAGTGGAAAAACCAACATATCTTTTTGGTAAATCTTTTTCTTCAAGAATTTCATCTGAATGCATCGCTATTAAAGATTGCTCAGATGTTCCCACTAAATAAAAATTGTCTTCCGGTATAAAATAGGCCTCTCTCTTATCGGCTGCTTCAAAATATCCCGTTCCGCGGGCCATTTCTTCTTTTAACATTACCGGCGGAATAACGGGAATAAATTTTTCCTTGATTAAATTTTCCAAAGCTAAATTTATTAAAGCAAACTCAAATAATACGGCTTCATTTTTTATATAACTGAATCTCGTTCCTGAAACTTTAGCTGCTCTTTTAATATCAATTAAATCTAATTTCTCAGCTATTTCTAAATAATCTTTTGGTTTGAAATCAAATCTTGGCTTTTTCCCCACTTCTTTTAAAACCACATTTTCTTTTTCATCTTTTCCAATTGGAACATCCTCCTGAGGTAAATTTGGAACTTGAAGCATTAAATTATTGAACTCTTTTTCTGATTCTTTCATTTTTTTATTCAATCTGTCGCTGTTTTTATCCAGTTCTTGCATTTCTAAAATCATCTTCTTTTTTTCTTTCATATCTCTGGTAAAGGAAATAATTTTAGATGATTTGTTTTTCTGAGCCCTCATATCCTCCAAAGCTTGTATTGTTTCCCTTCTTTTTTTATCTACTTCCAAAAGCCGGTCAATATCAACTTTAACCTGCTTATTCTTGCAGGCCTCTTTTACTATTTCGGGATTTTGTCTGATGAATTTAATGTCAAGCATATTATTTTTTATTTCGGACGCATTGTCGGAAATAATATCACTTCTCTTAAAGAATGAGAATCGGTTAATAAGGCGACTAATCTATCAATTCCCATTCCGAAACCGGCAGCAGGCGGCATTCCGTATTCCAAGGCCTCTATAAAATCTTCGTCCATTCTTTGTGCTTCTCCATGGCCTTGTTTAAAGTTTTTCTCCTGTTCTTCAAATCTTTTTCTTTGTTCAATCGGGTCATTTAATTCGGAAAAGGCATTTATCAATTCCCAGCCGGCAACCATTAATTGAATGGTGGCTAAATTCTGAGGATTCTCGGGAAGTTGTTTTGCCAAGGGAAAAAAGCCTAAAGGATAATGAATTATAAAAGTGGGTTGCCAGATTTTGGGACGGCATAATTTTTTATAAATTTCATCTGCTATTCCCGCCTTGTCCAAGCTTTTTTCAATCGGAATTCCCAATTCTTTAGCCTTTTTTGTCAAAGCATCGCGGTTTATCTCTTTTAAATTAATTCCCGTGTATTTCTTAAAAAATTGATTAAATTCCACTCTTTGCCAGGGAGTTTTAAAATTTATTTCTTTGCCATTATATTTTATTTTCAGTGGTGCCGAATATTTTTTTAAGCAGGGTTTCAAATATTTTTTCAGTCAGCTTCATCAAATCTTTATGGTCGGCATAAGCCCAGTAAAATTCCAGCATAGTAAAGTCGGGATTATGACTTCTGTCCATTCCTTCATTCCGAAAACATCTGCTAATTTCATAAACTTTTTCAAACCCGCCGACTAATAATCTTTTTAAATATAACTCGGGGGAAATTCTCAAATATAAATCCATATCCAAGGCGTTTAGATGGGTTTTGAAAGGTTTGGCTTTTGCTCCGCCATAAATTGGCTGTAAAATAGGCGTTTCTACTTCTAAAAATCCTTCTTTTTCCAAAAAATCCCTGATTTCTTTGATAATTTTTGACCTTAATTCAAATCTTTCTTTAACTTCCGTGGATTAAAAAGTCAAATCCAAATATCTTTTTCTGAATCTTTCTTCAATATCCTGAAGGCCGTGCCATTTTTCCGGCAAAGGCACAAACCCTTGGCTAATATTTTAAAATCAGCCGTTTCAATTGTTTTTTCTCCTTTTTTAGTTTTAAATAAAATTCCTCTTACTTCAATAAAATCGCCTATATCAAAATTATCCAAGAAAAATTTATATCCTTTCTCCCCTATTCTGTCTTTTTTAAAATAAGCCTGGATTTTACCTGTTCCGTCTTCAATATTTAAAAATGTTGAGCCGCCGTGTTCTCTTAAAGATTTAATTCTACCAACTAAAATCAGCTCTTTTTTTGAACGAGATAGCGCGTTAAAGTCCTTTAAGGCCTGATAAATCGTATGAGTTCTTTTGGTTTTTTCCGGATAGGCATTAAAACCGGCTCTTTGAATCGCCTCCAGTTTTTTTAACCTTGTTTTTCTTATTTCATCAATTGTAGCCATAGATATTCCATTTTAATCTATTTTTTCTTATCGGTCAAAAACTTTTGTTACTATTCAGTTGGGAACTGCTGTTCAGTTGGAGATTGCTGTTCGGGTTCAAAATTGGGACGTCCGCCAAAATACCAATCTAAAACGTTTCTAGCTACGGGAGTGGCAGCGGCTAAGGCGCCATCAACGTCGGCAATAACAATAGTTAAAACTATCTGAGGGTCGTCATAAGGAGCGAAAACGCTTATCCAATTGTGATAATATCCAGCTTTTGATGTTTGAGCGGTACCGCTCTTGGCAGCGGCTTTCACCGGTAAATCATTTAAACGAGCGGCTGTGCCGTAAATCGCCGTTTCTCTCATCCCTTCTTTAACAACTTGAAGATTTTCTGAATCAATGAAATTTTCGCGAATAATTTTCGGTTTAATTTCCTCAATTACGTTTTTTTGAGAATCAACAATTTTTTGAACAATTTGGGGTTGTAAAAGTTTTCCGCCGTTTGCTATAGCCGAATAAGCGTTGGCTACTTGTAAAGGAGTGACCAAAAGATATCCCTGACCGATTGCAAGATGATAAGTATCTCCATCCCACCAGGGTTCTCCAATTTCAGCTTTTTTCCAGGCAGGATCGGGTACAAATCCTTCGGATTCACCGGGAATATCAATTCCCGTGTCTTTTCCCCAGCCAAAAAGTTCAAGATATTTTTTAATTCTGGTCGGGCCTAATCCTTCTTGACCTTTGTAACCTCCGCCGATGGTATAAAAATAAACATTGCAGGATTCAGCGATAGCTCTCCTCATGGAAGTCCAACCATGAGTTGCATGATCTTCATAGGTATATACAATTTCTGGATTGTATTTATTAGGAATGGTTATGAATCCCCTGCAATCTATTTCTTTATCAGGAGAAATTATTTTTTCCTCTAAAGCGCCGTAAGCAGTTAAAGGTTTAATTGTTGAACCAATAAAATATTCTCCAGAAATCACCCTGTCAAAAAGAGGATTATTAGGGTCGTTAAATAAATTAGAAAGAGCTTCAACACTCGCCCCTTTTTGGAAAAGATTATTATCAAAAGAAGGAATAGAAACCAAGCCTAAAACCCCTCCTGTTTTTGGATCTAAAGCCACTGCTGCCCCTGCTTTAGCTCCAACCCTTTCTAAAGCTGCATTTAATTCATCATAAATTTTCTTTTGCAAATCAGAATCCAGCCATAAAACCAAACTTTTTCCTGATTCCGGTAAAGAAATTGTTTTTTGGGAAATTATATTCCCCGAAACATCTTTTTCTATTTGGAGCTTGCCTGATTTTTCCTTCAAAACGCTTTCATATGATTTTTCCACTCCTTCTCTGCCAACCCAGTCAAAAATTGAATAGTCAGCAGAAGATTTTAATTCTTCGGAGGTTATTTTTCCGGTATAACCGATTAAATGGGAAAAATAATTTCCATCTATATAATTTCTAATTATATTTCTTCTGATTTGAAAACTGGGAAATTCTTCTATTCTTGTTTCAAGTAAAATTAAGGTTTGATGCGGAATATTCTCTGAAACCAAAACTGCGGGATTTTCCGATTCTGAAATTGTTTTTTCAATTTCTTCCGGGGCTTTATTCAAAATTCCGGCTATTTCTTTAAAAATCTTCTTCCTTTCAGCATCATTTTGAGGAAGATTGCTTTTTTGGCAGAATAAATCAAAACTCGGCAAATTCTCAACCAGTTGTTTCAAATTTTTGTCGTAAATTACCCCTCTTTCAGCCTGAATTTGCTGTATTTTAAATTTATTTCCTTCGGCTAAGTTTGAATATTTTTTACCTTCAATTATCTGAAGCTGAAATGTTTTCCCGAACAAAACTAAAATTAAAATTAAAGAAAAAATAAAAAACCCTTGAAGAATTTTTTTTGAAAGAGGAACTTCTATTTTTTTTTCTGAAATACCAAATTCTTTCTCTTTCTTTTTAGCCAAAGAGTCCAAAAGTATTTCCTGCGGCTCTATGTCTTCCTTAAAATTGAGTTTTACTTTTTTATTTTTAAATCCTCTTGAAAGACGGAGTTCGAACATATATTTTTAAAATAAACTTAATAAAAACTGCTATGATTATGGAAATTAAAATATAAAAGCCAAAAAAATTTTCAGAAAAAATATCCAAAAAAAACCCGCCAATCAAAGCTGAATAAAAACCAGAGAGGTTTTCTCTTTTTTCAAAAAGGTTTATCAGAATTATCGCAATTAAAATAAGATTGGGAATAAAACCTTTAATATTAAAATAGATCAAAAAACTGGTTTGAAGTAAAACTAAAATGTAAAGAAAAAAGGTTAAAAATAAGATTTTTTTCATTTAAGATTGGTGATAGAACAGGAGGAAATTCACTTCCTCACTACTATATAATTTCTTTCGCTCGCCCTAACAGACTCGCTCATTTAATTATAACAAAAAGGCTTTTTAGCTCTTTTATATTGAAAGAAACTGATATTTCTGCCTGCTGAAAGGGTTCTAAGTCGCTTTTTTTAACTTCTTTGACTTCGCCGACTAAAATTCCTTTTGGGAAAACTTTATCTAAAGAAGATGTGACGACGACATCTCCTTCTTTAATTTCTTTATCTTTTGGCAAAAGGTCAAAATATACCTTCAAATTCCCCTCTCCTTTTACCACTCCTTCAATTTCCTTTTCTTGAATTTTCCCGTTAAAAGAGCTTTCTTTATTCGTAATTAGCATTATTTTTGAATAATTTTCATCTGTCTCTAAAATTTTTCCTACTAAGATTTTTTGCTCCGTAATTACCGGCGAATCTTTTAAAATCCCGTCTTTTGAGCCCTTATCGATTATTAAAATATCTTCGGAAATTCCATTGCCAACCACTTCTGTAAAAATTAATTTGAATTCTTTCTCTAAGCCAATATCCAATGATTTTCTTAAAAATTCATTTTCCGTTTTTAATTCTTCCAAAGAAGCAACTTCTGCCTCCAATTCTTGGATTTTCAATTTAAATTCTTCATTCTCTTTTTTCAAGTTATTGCCCTGAAAAATCCCCCCAAAAAAATCATAAATATTGGCTCCCGTTCTCCAAAGAGTTTTTTGAAATGGTTCAGATACTGAATAAAAAAAGTTTTTAACTTCTTTTTGGAAAAAGCCTAAAAATAAAAAAAATATTATTACAATTAATAAAATTAAAATTCTGTTTCTTGCTTGAAAAAATCTCATAAAACTTTAATTATTATATCAAATTTTTACTGATATAACAAAGCTTCTATGTTTTCCAAAACAAAAAGGCGCTCTGGTGGCGGCGTCCTACTTTCGCGAGAAAACTCACTATCATCGGCCTTGGAGTATTTCACTTCCGTGTTCGGTATGGGAACGGGTGGGACAACTCCAGTATAACCGCCACCAAAGCGTCTTTTTTATTGTAATTATTAATTACTAGCCAAGCCCTGGAATTTTGCATCGCAAAATTCTGGAGGACAAGAAGTTTAAATGATCAATTAGTAGCACTCGGCTTAACCCGTTACCGGGCTTACACCTGTGCCCTATCAAGGTCGTGATCTCCGACCGATCTATGAGTCCTAATCTTAGGTGCTGCTTCGCGCTTAGATGCTTTCAGCGCTTATCAGTTCCCAACTTAGCTACCCAGCAATGCCTTTGGCAAGACAGCTGGTAGACCAGAGGTTAGTTCGTCTCGGTCCTCTCGTACTAGAGACGACTTCCTTCAAGACTCGGCGCCTGCGGTAGATAGGGACCAACCTGTCTCACGCATATCTACCACTTATTACTAAGTGTATTGGACTATATCTTCATCCCGCATTCTACGGGAGGCTAACGTTTAGTCTCTACGGGTTTCAAAAATGAATTCCCTCGGTATTGTCCTGTTAGGATTTTACCGATATTAGTTAGCTTGGAACATAGAAATTACTTCCTATGACCGCCGTGATAATGTCTTAACCTCGGATTCAAACCGTTCATGCGCCAATCTATATATCATTCGTATATTGGTATCGAGTGCGTGATTAGCGCATCGACGGTTTGAACCCAGCTCACGTTCCGCTTTAATGGGCGAACAGCCCAACCCTTGGAAGCTTCTTCACCTCCAGGATGCGAAGAGCCGACATCGAGGTGCCGAACAGGGCCGTTGATGTGGACTCGCGGGCCCTACTAGCCTGTTATCCCCGGGGTAACTTTTGGCTGATGATCTTTGGCGATTCTATTAACCACCATCGGTTCACTAAGTTCGGGTTTCCCATCTGCGCCAAATATCCTTGTTGCAGTCAAGCCGGCTTTTGCCTTTACACGACCACTCCGATTTCCATCCGGAGCTAGCCGACCTTTAAACGCCTCCATTACTCTTTAGGAGGCAAGTGCCCCACTTAAACTGACCGCCAGACACTGTCATCTTTCGAATTAGAATTAAGGTTTTAAAAGAGTGGTGTTTCATTGGCGACTCCATCCCGACCGAGATCGGAACTTCAAAGTCTACCACCTACGCTACGCATCCAAAACCAAAACTCAATATCTGGCTACAGTAAAGCTCCCGGGGTCTTTCCGTCTAGCCGCAGGTAACCGGCATCTTTACCGGTATTGCATTTTCACCGGGCGCCTCGTTGAGACAGTCCCCAAGTCGTTAAGCCTTTCATGCGGGTCAGAACTTACCTGACAAGGGATTACGCTACTTTAACACGGTTATAGTTACCGCGGACGTTCACTCGTGGCTTAATTCGCTCAGCTGCTCAAGATATGCGGCAAACAACCGGCAACTTTAACATTCAAGCACTGGTCAGGCCTCAGCCCCTATACATCCTCTTGCGAGTTTAGCAGGGACCTGTGTTTTTGATAAACAGTCGCTAGGGGAACTTTCGCTGCGACCCCTGATCTTACGGATCGGGGTAAGGCATATTGCGAACTTACGCCTGCTTTTTTGCCGAGTTCCTTAACGAGGTTTCACCCGTTCACCTTAGTGCACTTACACTAACCCACCTGTGTCGGTTTTCGGTACGGACCATGCACATAAATAACTCCTAAAAAGTTTTTCTAGACAGTTTAATTCTTGAGGCGGCTGGATTACTCCAACCTCGAAATCCAATAATCTTCTCAAGAATTTCAACTGTGTCACTTCTTAGAATTATGTGCACGGGGGCCGGAATATTAACCGGCTGTCCATCAGCTACGCCTTTCGGCTTTACCTTAGGCCCGCCTAACCCTTGGCTGATCAACATTGCCAAGGAAACCTTAGGTTTGCGGTGTCCCGAGCTTTCACCGGGATTGCGGTTACTCATGCCAACATTTTCACTTCTTAGCGCTCCACCGTCAGTTACCTTTCGGCTTCACTGCACTAAGAAAGCTCCTCTACCACCGAGCATATAATAAATTATGTGCTCAGTCCTTATCTTCGGTACTGAGCTTGAGCCCCGTAAATCTTCGGCGCAGGATTCCTTAGTTAGTAAGCTATTACGCACTTTTTAAATGATAGCTGCTTCTAAGCTAACATCCTAACTATCTCGGGAATCCCACTTCCTTTATCACTTAGCTCAGATTTTGGGACCTTAGATGAAGATCTGGGCTTTTTCCCTTTTGACTCTGGACCTTAGCGCCCAAAGTCTAACTGCCCGTAATAATAATTTGGCATTCGGAGTTTGGTAAGAATACCTGAGTTTCCCCAAGAAATTCTTTCCAGTGCTCTACCTCCAAAATATTTTTTTACGAGCGCTAGCCCGAAAGCTATTTCGAGGAGAACCAGCTATTACCAAGCTCGATTAGCTTTTCACTTCTTACCACAACTCATCCCAGAGTATTGCACGGCTCACGGGTTCGGGCCTCCTTCCGATTTTCGTCGGAATTCACCCTGGTCATGGCAAGCTCGCTTGGCTTCGGGTCTTCCTACACCACTTTTTATTTTGCGCTGTTAACGCTTGCTTTCACTTTACCTCCGTGCCATAAGCACTTAGATAGAGTGGTGCGAGAAACTCGTTGGCTCATTCTTCAATAGGCACGCCGTCATTCCGACTATAATCGGAACTCCGACTCCTTGTGAGCGAGATGGTTTCAGGTTCTATTTCACCGGGATCACCTCCCTACTTTTCACCTTTCCCTCACGGTACTTGTTCACTATCGGTGAGATTGAGTATTTAGCTTTGGCCAATTAGTCCGGCCTGCTTCCCACGGAACTTTCTTTTTCCATGGTACTTAAGATAAATAACAAGGAGCATGAAGTGATTTTCGAGTACGGGACTATTACCCTCTTTGGTTCCCCTTTCCAGGGTGATTCTTCTAACCAAACTTCGTCAAAATGTTCTCCCTCGGAAATCAAGCACATAAAACTATATGCTCAACTCCCGACGCTATCTCCTTTCAACCCCGAGCACATAAAATTATGTGCTCGGTTTGAGCTATCTCCCTTTTCGCTCGCCGCTACTAAGGGAATACGCTTCGCAAAATTCGAAAATTTGCGAAACAGTTTTTTCTTTTCCTCCGCTTACTGAGATGTTTCACTTCAGCGGGTTTACTTTCCGATTTTACAATCGGAATAATTCCGTTTTTAATGGAATTGGGTTTCCCCATTCGGAAATCTGCGGTTCAAAGGTTGCTAGTCACCTCCCCGCAGCTTTTCGCAGACACGCCACGTCCTTCATCGCCTTAATCTCCCAAGGCATCCACCATCCGCCCATAAATTAAATGCAATCTTGCCCTCCAAAATTTTGTTATTCAAAATTTTGGAGGGACTTTGGCTAGTAATTAATAATTATAATTACTTTTATAATATTTCTATCCTTTATTCTTTTTTCAAAGTTCTTTCCTTTTCAACTCATTCGGAAATCAAAAACCGCTTTCAGGAGCGGTTTCTACAGACAATAAAAACTCACAGAATTTAACCGCTTCCTATATTTGTAATCTTTCTTGATATTCTCATAATAAAGTGTAACTTTGTTATATCGAACTAAAGTTCGCTATAACAAACCGAAGTTTGATATATCGAGTGTTCGTTATAACAACTTCTATTTTACTAAATTTAAAGTCTTTGTCAAGCCCTCACACCCATTAAATTGTGGAAAACTAAAATCCTCTCTTGTTTACAGAATAGATATGAGGGTAATCCCCTTAACTTTGAATATCTTTAATTTAATAATTAAGCTTATTTTTCGGAAATTTTCTCTTTAAAATCTTCAATGAATTTAGCTGCCGCCTCTTTCCCCCCTAATCCGAAAGCTAAACCAAAGGCCAAGCTTATCATAAAAATAAAGCCCATTACCAAGGTATTAATAATCGTCGTTGCCACCCCTAACTGAATTAAAACGGCGAAAATGGCAAAAATATAAATCGCCCAACGAACGGCCGTTCCCAAAGTCGCCACATTTTTTACCTCAATTTTTTTAACAGAAGCCTTAATGATTTTTTCCAATATATCAGCTACAATTATTGCGACTACCAAAATTATTACCGAAATAATCAAATCAGGAAGCCAACCAATTATTTTCTGAAGCAAAACGACAAAAGCCGTCAATCCCAAAATATCGGCTGAAATCATTAAAAAGATAATCACTAAAATCCATTTGAAAATTGCTCCAATAAATTCCGAAGGGCTGACTTTTAATTCCGCCCTAGATAGGGCTTCCTTCCAGCCTGTCTTTTCAAAAAGATTATCAAATTTCAAACGGGATAAAATTTGGGCTATTATTTTTCCAATGGCTATGGAAATAAACCAACCGATAATAAAGATAATTACAGCTGCCAGAAAGGCGGGAATAAAACCTAAAAATCTCTCCCACATACTTTGGAAAGTTGAAAAAGTAATTAAAGACCAATCTTGAACCATATTATTTCAAAAATTTCTAATTACTAATTTCTAATATTCGACCTTTACCGAGCACATAAATTATTTACCGAGCACATAATTTCTTATGTGCTTCGTTTATGTGCTCGGTTTGCGAAGATTAATATATTATACAACGTTAAAAGAAACAAAAAAGCTTTCCTGTGGAAAACTTTCGAGGTGCAAATCGCTATTTTGAAATAAAAAACCACCGCTAAGTGCGATGGTCTGTTTTTATTTCCCGTTTTCTTCTCAGATGGTTAAGAACTAATCTGTTCTTACGAAATTGTTCTGGTGTGACCTCATCCATCTCCTTTAAAGGATTTTCTTTATTATCTTTCTCTATGGCTAAGGCAAGATTTTCTAAAGCCTTTAAAATATTTGGGGAATGACCTCCGCCGATATAGTTTGGGAAGCCAACCAACATTTCCTCTCCGGTGTCCCAATCATGGATTCTTAGAAATATCTCCCCCCGTTTCAATTTTTTGAAGAATTAGAATACAATTAGTGCTTTGATCATCCCTCCGAATATAATGTTTATTGTATTTCATCCATCTTTCTTCTGACATATTCCCTCCTTTTTTAAAAAAGATCAAATAAATTTCAAATAAAATTTATGGACCCGGCCGGATTCGAACCCGCGATTTCCGCATTGCAAATGCGGCGTTCTAACCAACTGAACTACAGGCCCGCTATACCAAAATTTTATAAAATTTTGGTCGCGCTCGGCATAAATTTAACAAATTTATGCATAGAGCCTTATTTTGTGGGCGACGAAGGAGTCGAACCTTCCACCTCTTCTTTATCAGAGAAGCGTTCTAACCGCTGAACTAGTCGCCCAAAATTTTAGTGCGGGATCAGAGAAGCGTTCTAACCGGTGAACTACGCGCCCAAATTTTAAATTTTTTCTAAAATAAATAGTTTTTTCTTTACCGGATCAACAATTGAAGATACTCTTTTTTCAAAAACTAATTTTAATCCTGAATTCTCAAAAATTTTTTTCCATTCATCGCCTTTTTTAAAATTTCCAGTTTCTTTATTTTTCTGGAAAAGAAAATCAAAAGAAATTCCGTGAATTTTACAAATTAATTTTGCCAAAATTCCTTCTGCCAAGTCCTCAAAAATGATAATTTTATCTTTTACCACTCTTTTCGCTTCTTCTAAAATAACCTTCTGATTTTGGCAATGATGTAAAACGTAATTTATCAAAACCACGTCAAAATAATTTTCGGAAAAGGGAAGAGAAACTCCATTATAAACTTGAAAAGGAATATTGACGATTCTTTGATCTTTAATATCTACTCCGACTAAGTCCCCTTTAAAATATTTTTGAAAATTTTTCCCAATTATTCCCGAACCACACCCTAAGTCCAGAATTTTAGAGCCTTCTTTAATGAATCCTTTACAGTGAAGACACATTTTTTTTGCCGCCATTTCATAAACTTCAGAAAAAATCTTATAAAAATACTTCATTATTTTGCCTTGTCCTGTTTAGAAATTTTCCGTACTCTTGTGTTAAAAAATATCTTTGTATTAAAAATTTCTAACGGGGCTTGCTAAAATTTCCAATTATCAAATCAGGTATTAATTTTTTCAACACGGCTCCGGTTATTTTTATTGAAAAATTATAATCTCCGCTATTAACAACGATTTTGGGATTTTTCATTAATCCTTTATCAATAAAAGTTGGCAATTTCCACAAATTTCCGAAAGGAGGGATTGCTCCAATTTTTACCCCCTTAAATTTATTTTTCATTATTTTTTCTGAAATAAAATCAACTTTCTTTACCGGCTTTTCTTCTTTCTTTTTTTGCCAGTCATTAACTGTTTTTTTAAATTTATTTTTGTCTAAATTCTTGTTTCCGGCGATTAAAACCACCAATATCAATTTATCCATTTTCAAAACCAAGGTCTTCCCTATTATATTTGGCTTTAATTTTAAGGTCGCTGCTTTATCGTAAGCGGTATAAACCGTCCGATGAGGAACTATTTCGTATCTGGCCTTATTTTCCGTTAAAAATTTAAAAATACGCGAAGTGTTCAAGGTTCTTACCGAAGGTAAGGTTCTTATAAGCTTTTTTGAAATTGGCATATTTGTTATTTTAACAGCTTTTTTAATTTTTGGCAAATTTCTTTATTATGATAAAATAATAGAATGTTATTTGCTTTATTGTTTTTTATTTGCCAAATAATTTTCGGCTTTTTAATTTTTGATTTTTTCGACCCCGAAAAGAAATTTCATCCTCTTGAAAAGATAATCGGCGGTATTCTGATAGGCATAGTTTTCAGCGGTTTTTTAATTTTAATTTTCAGTTTAATTTTAAAATCATTAATTCTGGGAATTTATGCCTTTTTCCCCGTTCTATTTTTATTTTTTATTTTAAGATTTAAAAATTTGATTTCTTTCTTTAAAGAATCTGTTCTTTGTCTAAAGCAAAAAAAATGGTTCTCTTTTAAAAAATTTATGGCTGGTTTCCCTTTTGGCAATTGTATTAATTTATACCGCCTTTCTTACGACAATTCTATTTAAAACCGAAGACGGTTCTTTAAAGTCGGCTTTAATCGGTTGGGGCGATACTGCCCTTCATTTATCGGTAATTGAAAGATTTGCCACTACTCAACCTTTTAATTTGGAACATCCCTATATGGGCGGAGCTAATCTGAGCTATCCCTTTATGATTAATTTTATTTCCGGTATCTTCCGAAAATTAGGGACTGAACAAGTTTTTTCTTACCGACTCCCCTTTTTTGTTTTAGGGATAATCGCAATTCTTCTGATTTTTTCCTTTGCTTATCATTTTCTCAAATCTAAATTTTTTGCTATTTTATCTTTGATTTTTATTCTCTGGGGCAGTGGCCTGGGTTTCTTTGTTCTTTTTAAAGATTTAGACAAAAGTTATCAAGAAGGCGGTTTGGGAGGAATTTATCAGCTTATCAAAAATCCTCCCCATGAATATACTCATCTTGATAACCGAACCGGCGGTAAAGACAGCAAGAAAGACACTCAAGACAACATTGTCTGGATAGCGCCGACAATTTCTTTTTTGTCTCACCAAAGAACTTTTGTCTTAGGTTTGGCTATTTTTTCTTTAATTCTTTTGGGTATTTATTACTATGGAAAAACCAATTATTTCTGGCGCTTTAGCCTAATCGCCGGCATTTTGCCATTTCTCACATACTCACTCCTTTTTGGCTTTATTTTTTCTTTTGGGAACTCTTTTTTGGTTTTTTCTCTCTCATTGGAAAACTTGGCTAAAATTTGCTTTTTCCACTCTGATATTAGCTTTACCTCAAATAATTTATTATGGTTTAAGTAGTGAGAATTTAACTAAAAACAGTTTTAACCCCTGGTTTGGCTGGATGATGTGCAAGCATCAGAAATCTTGGCTCTTTTGTAATCTTCAACCTGGTACCGATTCCAATCCTTTTTGGTTTTGGTCAAAAAACTTCGGGGTAGTTTTTTGGGTCTGGCTTTTTATTATTTTTCTTATATTCTTTTCTTTTTTCTTTCCTTATTTGAAGAAAAAATTAAAAAATAAACTAAATTTTAGTTTTATTTCAGCTTCCGTTGTATTGTTTTTAATGCCGAATTTTTTCTTATTTCAACCGTGGGAATTTGATAATAATAAAATTCTTTTTTATTGGTGGATATTGGCAATTATTTTTTGTCTTATGCCTTTATTGAATTTTCTTTGGAAGAAAAAAATTGTCGGGAAATCTCTGGTAGTCATTCTTATCTTTTTTGGAATTTTGGCCGGCAGTTTTGATTTTGTTACTAAGTTTTTCTGGACGAAAAAAGTAGGTTCTTTTGGCTATTCCGATTATTCCAAAGAAAATATTGAAATGGCTCAATGGATTAAAGAAAATTCAGCTGAAAATGCTCTCTTTTTAACTTCGCCTTCAGTAGATCCAGTTCCCTTATTTTTGGCCGGCAGGCCGGTTTATTTGGGCTTTGAAGGGTGGCTTTGGACCCAAGGCCTTAATTATTTGGAAAACCGAAGAAAAATAGGAGAAATTCTTTCTGGTAATCTTGAAGTGGCTTGCCAGGAAAAAATAGATTTTATTCTTTTAGATAATAATCTTAAAAAATCATTTCCGATAACAAATGAAGGTTTGCTTTTAACAAAAGCTAAAGCAGTTTTTTCCCAAAAAACTCCCTTTGAAGAAAGATATATATTAAAAATTATATGTCAAAATACTTAAAGAAAATTTTACCATTTATCGTTTTATTGATTTTGGCCTTTTTAACCCATTTTTTATTTTTAAGTTATCCGGCAGAAGTTGTTTTTGATGAAGTCCATTTTGGAAAATTCGTTTCAGCTTATTTTAACCATCAGTATTATTTTGATATTCATCCTCCTCTTGGAAAATTAATGATTGCGGGTGTAGCCAATATTTTCGGATATAAAGGTAATTTTGATTTCTCTCAAATTGGAGAGGCTTTTAATGCGCGGAGTTTATTTATTTTAAGATTTTTACCAGCTTTTTTCGGCTCGCTTTTTGTAATTCTAATCTATGGAATTATTCTATCTTTGGGTTTTTCAAAAAAGGCTGCTTTTTTGGGCGGTTTCTTAGTTCTTTTTGATAATTCTTTTTTAGTTCAGTCAAAATTTATTTTGGTTGACATCTTTTTGCTATTTTTCGGATTCGCTTCCATTTATTTTTTTGTTCTGGCTGAAAAATCAAAATTTACTCAAAAAACGAGTTTTATTATATATTATTTCAGCTGTTTTTGCCGGTCTTTCTTTTTCTATCAAATGGACGGGGCTTTCTTTTTTGGGAATAATATTATTTTTTCTATTTTTAAATTCTCTAAAGCAGTTTAAAATCAAGGTTTTTTTACAAAAAATAATAATTTTCACTCTTTTCCCGTTTTTAGTTTATCTTTCGGTTTTTGCCGTCCATTTCGGTCTTTTAAAAAATTCCAGCACGGGAGATGCTTTTATGTCTCCTTCTTTTCAAAAGACGCTTTCTGGCAATCAAATTAGCGGAGATATTAAACCCTTGTCTTTCTGGGGAAAATTTACTGAGTTAAATACGGCAATGTATAAATATAATTCCGGAATCACAGCCAGTCATCCAAACGCCAGCAAATGGTATGAATGGCCTTTGACGAAAAAACCTATTTGGTATTGGGTTAAAAATTTAGATGGAAAAACCGCTAATATTTATCTTTTGGGTAACCCTTTAATTTGGTGGTTAGTCTCTTTTGCGATTTTATCAAGTTTATTAATAATTTTTTTCAAACGCTTTCGTAAAAAATTATCCCCTTTAATTTATTTTTTAATTTTCGGCTATTTTCTAAATTTATTGCCTTTTATTTCAGTAAGCAGAGTTACTTTTTTATATCACTATTTGCCGAGTTTAACTTTCGGCATCTTGATTTTAGTGACTCTTTATGAAAAATTATTTAATAAATTGTCTTTCTCTTTATATTTAGGATTTTTAATTAGCGTTTTTCTTTTATTTTTATTTTTATCTCCCCTAACCTATGGCTTCCCTACCTCACTTCAAACATATCAAATGTATCAACGAGCTTTTCTTTTAGTTTGATATAAGTAAATTTTCGTTTGATCTAAATTTTGAATTAATTTTTACCACAAAAAAAGCCATAAATGGCTTTTTTTGTTTTAGTTTCTTGGAGTTGCTTCGATAGTCTCAGTTTTAGGCCTTGAGACCAATACCTTAAAGTTAAAAATAGAATTCTCAATCTTCAACCTTAGTCGACAAAAAAATTAAATTATATGATCCACCGACAGGTTCCCCTACCGGTGCCTTGTTACGACTTCGCCCCTCTCACTGAGCCCAGCTTAGTTCCCGAAAAATCGGGGGTTTCGGCTATTCCCAGCTCGCTTGGCGTGACGGGCGGTGAGTACAAGACTCAGGGACGTATTCATCGCCACATGGCTGATTGGCGATTACTAGCGATTCCAACTTCATGAGGTCGGGTTTCAGACCTCAATCCGAACTGAGACTGCTTTTGATGGGATTAGCTCCGTTTCGCAACTTCGCAACCCATTGTAGCAGCCATTGTATCACGTGTGCAGCCCAGGGTATCAAAGGGCCATGCTGATTTGGCGTCATCCCCACCTTCCTCCTCGTTGACCGAGGCAGTCCTCCGTGACAAATAAAACACAGAGTAGGGGTTGCGCTCGTTCTGGCACTTAAGCGTACATCTCAAGACACGAGCTGACGACAACCATGCAGCACCTGAGCTAGTGTCCTTGTGGGTATTACCCGATTTCTCGGGCTTTTCACTAGCCTGTCAAACCCTGGTAAGGTTCCTCGTTTACCATCGAATTGAGCCACATGATCCACCGCTTGTGTAAGTCCCCGTCTATTCCTTTGAGTTTCAACGTTGCCGCCGTACTTCCCAGGCGGGACACTTAACGCGTTAGCTTCACCACTTGAAGGGTCGACACTTCAAATAGCTAGTGTCCATCGTTTACAGCGTGGACTACAAGGGTATCTAATCCTTTTTGCTCCCCACGCTTTCGTCCCTCAGTGTCAGGGCCATCCCAGCTGAATGCCTTCGCATTTGGTGTTCCGGTCGATATCAACGGATTTCACTCCTACACCGACCGTTCCATCAGCCTCTAACGCCCTCTAGTCGGGAAGTTTCTAAAGCGTCCCTTAAGTTAAGCTCAAGGTATTTGACTTTAGACTTTCTTGACCACCTACGGACCCTTTACGCCCAATAAATCCGGATAATGCTTGCGGGTTCTGTCTTACCGCGGCTGCTGGCACAGAATTAGCACCCGCTTATTCCTGAGGTACTGTCATCCCGATTTTAATAATCGGGATTCATCCCTTAGAAAAGAAGTTTACAACCCGAAGGCCTTCTTCCTTCACGCGGCGTCGCTGGATCAGGCTTTCGCCCATTGTCCAATATTCTCGACTGCAGCCTCCCGTAGGAGTATGGACCGTGTCGCAGTTCCATTGTTGGGGAACAAGCTCTCACTTCCCCTACCCGTCATAGCCTTGGTAGGCCGTTACCCTACCAACTAGCTGATAGGCCGCAGACCCATCCCAAAGTGGATTACTCCTTTAATCGCCTCATCGGCGATACCATCGGGAATTAGTTCCGCTTTCGCGGAATTATGCCCGTCTTTGGGGTTGGTAATCTACGTGTTACTAACCCGTTCGCCGCTCTCCTCATCTTTCTTGCGTAATGTGCAGGATCGCACGACTTGCATGCCTTATCCACGCCGCCAGCATTCATCCTGGACCAGGATCAAATCCTCAAAAAAATGAAGATAAATCCCTTATGTCTTAATTTAATAAGACACGTTTTCCCGATTTCCATCGGGAACCAGGATCAAATCCTCAAAATAATAATCGAAGCAACTCTAAGAAACTAATTTTTACCCCATTAAATTTTTTCGTCTTTGGCGAAATTGCAAAGTAATGCGTTCTTTAACAGGGTGATTTTTAATTTCTTAACGATGTAAAAAATCAGGAAGAGACTCCTGATTCCTCTTCTATCTCTCTAATTTTTTCTCTATATTATCATTTGAACCGCACTTTTTCTTTTTGGTTTTCTTTTTAGTCATAAATTTGAACACTAGTGAGAACTTACAGGGTCCCGCTAGCGGGAATCATATTTTTGTCTCTTCTGTTTTCTATTTTACTCTTTCAAAAAATGTTGTCAAGTCCTATACCTGTACGGGTCGAACTCGACCCAAAATTTATTAAATTTTGGGTATAGAGCCCCTAATCAATTTCTTTTTTAAACCAATTTAAATATTCTTTATTTACTCTTTTTATCGGAATTTCTAAAATACAGGGTACGCGATAACTATGTAATTTTTTGACTTCTTTTTCTATTTTATTGAAATTTTCCTTTAAGGTTTTAACAATCAAAACTACTTCCTTATCTTTAACTATTTTACCCTTCCACAAATAAATTGATTCTATCGGAAAAATATTACAGCAAACCGCCAATCTTTTTCTGATTAAAAATGTTCCAATCTTTTTCGCCTCTTTTTTATCTTTACAAGTAATATAAATTAAAATCATATTAAGGATTTGTGTTAATATTAAAACTTAGCTACAAATAAATCCTCGAATATTACTCTTTCAAATTCGACAATTTTTATTTTTTTCCATTCATTGGATGAAAATAAACCTAACCCCCTTCCCTCTCTTTGTTGTTTTTTTAATTTTTCAAAGGGAATAGTTAAGGACGCAATAAAGACAAATTCTTCTTCATATAAATTATCTTCTCTTTTAAGTTCATACTTCTTAAAAAATTTAAAGTTTTTAAAATCTATTCCTAATTCTTCTTTAACTTCTCTTTTTATCGTCTCTTCTGGTGTCTCCCCCTCTTCTATTCCACCACCAAAAAATCCCCAACAATTTGGAAACCTTTTAATATTTTTATCTCTGTGTTGAAGAAGAATCCTACCCTCTTCGTCTCTTAATATACATGCGGCTGACCTTCTTGCAAAATCCATATTCCAATTCTATCAAAAAACCGCCTCTTGTGCGAGGCGGCGGAAATCGGCTCCTCTGGTTGGACGATATTAGAACCTGTTTAGTTACAGTAGACCCAATTTAATTAACTCTTCCCTTAATTGTTCTGGTGTCTGAAAAACAATTCCATGTATTCCTAATTTCTCCGCCGCTTCGACGTTAACCCTTTTGTCATCTATAAAAACACAAGCTTCTGGTGGAGATTTAATCTTTTGAGTGCAATTTCATAAATTTTTAAGTCAGGCTTCTTAAAACCTTCTTCACAAGACGCAATAAAGGTTTCAACCCCGACATCTTTAAGTTTTTGAAGTCTTCCCATTTCTTTATTAGCTAAAAGAGAGGTTTTAATTATATTTGCCAAAACAGCCAAACGAATTCCTCTTTTATGCAATCCGACTAGAATATCCCATGATTCTTTAATGTCTTTTACCCACTCTTTGTACGAATTAAACCAAAAATCATTCTTAAATTTTCCCGACAATTTAATTCCTGTTTGTCTTTCTATTTCTTTCCAAAGAGTTTGCTCGTCAATTTTATTTCTTGCCAATCTTTCAAAAAGAGGATTAACTATCTTTTCTGTTTTCTCTACGCTGGTATTTATCTCCTTGCTAATTTTTTTGTATATTACGGGCCAATTATCAGTTACCAACACCGAACCTAAATCAAAAATTACAGCTTTTATCATAAAGATATTCTACCAAAAAACCGCCTAAAACAATAGGCGGAATAGTTTACTCCGGAGGTAGAATTCGAACCCCTTGT
>CAVTZN010000005.1:0-44551 GCA_963739285.1 Candidatus Wildermuthbacteria bacterium | reverse complement strand
TAATTTTATTTTTAAATTAGCCGTGTCCCCCGGCATAACCATTTCCGTCCCTTCAGGCAAAGTGACATCGCCGGTCACATCAGTGGTTCGGAAATAAAACTGGGGCTTGTAACCTGAGAAGAATGGAGTATGTCTTCCGCCTTCTTCTTTGGTTAAAATATAAACTTCTCCCTCAAATTCAGTGTGAGGGGTAATGCTTCCTGGTTTGGCCAAAACCTGACCCCTTTCAACATCTTCTTTTTTTAAACCTCTGAGCAAAATCCCAACATTATCGCCGGCTCTCCCCTCGTCAAGTGATTTGTTAAACATCTCAACGCTAACCGCTACTGTTTTGATAGTATCTTTAAGACCAACTAATTCCACTTCATCATTGGGATGAACCACTCCTCTTTCAATTCTGCCGGTTGGCACTGTCCCTCGGCCTTCAATTGAAAAGACATCTTCAATGGACATTAAGAAAGGTTTGTCCATTTCCCTGGCTGGTTCTGGAATATATTCGTCAAGGGCTTTGACCAATTCCAAAATTGGTTTAGCCGCTTCATCATCCGCTGATTTTGTCTCCAGGGCTTTAGTGGCCGATCCCCGAATTACCGGAATTTCGTCTCCAGGAAAACCGTATTTTTTCAAAAGTTCTCTCACTTCTGATTCAACCAAATCAACAAGTTCTTTGTCCTCAACCAAGTCGGTTTTATTCAAAAAGACAACAATTGAAGGAACGCCAACCTGACGGGCAAGCAAAATGTGCTCCCTGGTTTGAGGCATGGGACCGTCAGGAGCTGAAACCACTAAAATTGCTCCATCCATCTGGGCGGCACCGGTAATCATATTTTTGACATAGTCGGCGTGCCCCGGACAATCAATGTGAGCATAGTGACGCTTTGGAGTTTCATACTCGACGTGACAGACGCAAATGGTAATCCCCCTGGCTTTCTCTTCAGGAGCTGAATCAATATCATCAACTCCTTTTTCAGAAGCCTTAAACCCCTGCATTTTTAAAGTATGCAAAATCGCTGCTGTCAGGCAGGTTTTCCCATGGTCAACATGGCCAATGGTACCGACATTAAGATGGGGTTTTGTTCTTTCAAATTTTTCCGCCATATTTTTTTTCTAGGTTTTAGGTTCTAGGTTCTAGGTTTTTAGTTAACTAATCACCTAGACGCTAAACGCTGAAACCTTATGTTATATATTATTATTTTTACAAAAATTTAAAAAATAGTCAATACTTCTGTTTAAAAAGGCAGGTCTTCTATCTTCAGAGGCTCCTCTTCCAATTCTTCGGGTAATCCGGGTTTCTCTTTGGAAGGATTGACGATTTCAGTTTTCACCTTTGCTCCGGAAATTGAGGTTTTTAATCCTTCTAATTCCATTTTAAAATCTTCAAAGCTCATGATGACCATTTCCGGTTTCCCATTTTCAACAATAATAAACTTTCCTCCGCTTTTTTGAATAATCTCTTTTATCTCTTCTAAATTCATAAAAGTATAAATTAACGACGTCTTTTGCCTTCAATAATTTCCCGGGCAATATTCTGCGGCACTTCCTGGTAATGGTCAAATTCCATTGTAAAGGTTCCTCTTCCTTCTGTCAAGGATCTTAAAGCGGTAGCGTAGCCGAACATTTCGGCCAAGGGAACTTTTGCATCAATCACTTTCATCTTCAGCCTGTCTTTGGCTTCTTCAATATTGCCGCGTCTGGCATTTAAGTTTCCGATTACCTCGCCGAAAAACTCTTCCGGGACAATAACCTCCAACCGCATTATTGGTTCAAGTAAAATTGCTTTAGCTCGTTTGGCCGCTTCCTGAAAAGCGGTTGAGCCGGCAATTTTAAAGGCGATTTCCGAAGAGTCAACTTCATGGAATGAACCGTCATATAAGACAACTTCTATATCGACCATCGGGTAGCCGGCGACTACTCCTTTTTCCATGGCCTCTTTTACTCCTTTGCCAACTGCCGGAATAAATTCCTGAGGAATCGTTCCTCCTTTAATTTCATTAATAAATTCAAAGCCTTCCCCCATTCCTTTTGGTTTGACTCTCAAGAAGACGTGACCATATTGACCCCGACCGCCAGATTGCCTGATGTATTTTCCCTCTGCTTCGGCTTCTCCTTTAATTGTTTCTTTGTAGGCAACCTGAGGCCTGCCAATATTCCCTTCCACCTTGAACTCCCTTTTCATTCTGTCAACTAAAATTTCGAGGTGCAGCTCTCCCATGCCTGAAATAATCGTTTCTCCGGTTTCCAAATCACCCTTAATCCTAAAAGTCGGGTCTTCTTCGGCCAATCTTCTCAAAGCCATGCCCATTTTTTCCTGGTCGGCCTTGGTTTTCGGCTCGATTCTGACAGAAATAACCGGCTCTGGAAAAGTAATTTTTTCCAGGATAATTGGATGGTCTTCAGCACAAAAAGTATTGCCAGTGGCAGTATTTTTCAGTCCGACAGTAGCTCCAATTTCTCCGGCATAGATTTCTTCAAGCTCTTCACGTTCAGCCGAATGCATTCTCAAAATCCGGCCGATTCTTTCTTTTTCGCCCGTGGTGGAATTTAACACATACGACCCGCGCGTCAAATGACCGGAATAGACCCGGAAATAAGTCAAAGTACCGACATAGGGGTCGGTGGCGATTTTAAAAGCCAGGGCAGAGAAAGGTTCATCATCTGAAGCTTTTCTTTCAATTTCTTGCCCCGTCTTCGGGTCAATCCCCTTAACCGGAGGCAAATCCACTGGATTTGGCAAATAATCGATAATTCCATCAAGCAACGGCTGAATCCCTTTGTTTTTTAAAGCTGTTCCGCAAAACACCGGAATGAGTTTATAATTTAAAGTTGCCTTCCTCAGAACTTTTTTCATTTCATCAATTGAAATTTCCTCTTTAGCTAAATATTTTTCTAAAAGTTTTTCATCTTCGGCTACAATTTTTTCCACTAATTTTTCTCTCCATTCTTTGGCTTTGTCCATTAAATTTGTCGGAATTTCTTCTTCCTTAACTGCCTGGCCAAAATCTCCTTCAAATTTTATGAATTTCATAGTTAACAAGTTGATCACTCCCTCGAATTTATCCTCAGCCCCAATTGCTATTTGAAGAGCCACAGCGCTGGCTGATAATTTTTGCCAGATTGATTCTAAACTTTTCTCAAAATTTGCTCCGAGTCTGTCCAATTTATTAATGAAACAAATTCTGGGAACATTAAATCTGTCTGCCTGATGCCAAACAGTTTCTGATTGAGGCTCCACACCAGCCACTCCGTCAAAAACGACTACCGCCCCGTCTAAGACCCTCAAAGACCTTTGGACCTCAGCGGTAAAATCAATGTGACCGGGCGTGTCAATAATATTAATACGGTATTCATTTTCATTTCCTTTCTGGCGATCAGCATGCTGAGATGGAGTCCAAAAACAAGTGGTCGCGGCGGCTGTAATGGTAATCCCCCGTTCTCTTTCTTGAGCCATCCAATCCATAATGGTCGTCCCCTCGTCAATATCCCCGATTTTATGAGAAATCCCGGTGTAAAACAAAACTCGCTCGGTGACAGTTGTTTTACCGGCGTCTATATGGGCGATAATGCCTATATCTCTGTTTCTTTCAATTGGATACTCTCTGGGCATAGAAAATTACCAGGAAAAATGAGCAAAGGCACGGTTGGCTTCGGCCATCCGATGCGTATCTAGTTTTTTCTTTACGGCCGATCCCTCATTATTGGCCGCGGAAATCAATTCATCAGCTAATTTTTCTCGCATCGGCTTTCCCTTTCTGGATCTGGCTGCCTGAAGTATCCAGCGTATGGCCAAAGCTATTTTTCTTTCCCCTTTTACTTCCCTTGGCACTTGATAAGTTGCTCCCCCAACCCTTTTCGGCTTAACTTCAAGCAAGGGGGAGGCGTTTCTAATCGCTAAATCAAAAACTTCGATAGGTTCTTTTTGCGTTTTCTTTTTAATATCATCAAAAGCGCCATAGACAATTTTCCTGGCTATGGTTTTTTTACCCCTTCTCATTATCTGATTGATAAACTTTGAAACCTCTGTGTTGTTATAAGCAGGGTCGGGCAAAATTTGATGTTTTTCTATTTTTTTGCGAGCCATATTAAAAATTATACGCTTCTCGTTTGGTGCCGTATTTTGACCTTTCTTGCTTCCTTCCCTCTACTCCCCCCGTATCAAGAATGCCACGAACTATATGGTATCTTACTCCTGGCAAATCTCTGACTCTTCCGCCCCGGATTAAAACAATCGAGTGCTCTTGTAAATTATGGCCAACGCCAGGAATATAAGCGGTGACTTCCATACCATTGGTCAATTTCACTCTGGCAACTTTTCTCAAGGCCGAATTTGGTTTCTTGGGAGTAACGGTAAAAACCTTCAAGCAAACTCCTCTTTTAAAGGGTGAAGGAAATTTAATCGGCCGATTTTTCAAAGGATTAAAACTAAATGTTAAAGCCGGCGTCTTGTCCTTTTTTGACGCCCTCTTTCTTCCTTTTTTAATTAGTTGATGTATAGTAGGCATTTTCCTCCGTTCAAAAATAAGAACCCTTAGCAGAACCTTGTTTCTCGCTTTGCTCAAAAATAAGAATCTGCTTAGCAAAACCTTGTTTTTTTCGCTTCGCTCAAAAATAATAATGCACTTCGTGCATATCAATTACTTTAACAAATAAAAAATTCGGTGTCAATATTAAAAAGAAACTGGCGATTGACCAACGAGGAGTTGATAGCAATAAAAAACCAGGGGAATTAATAATCTTAAACCGAAAAAGATAAAAAAGATTAAAATAAAGAGACCGTATTGCTGCAATATCATTTTGAATTTCCAAAATTTTTTTCCCAAAAATCGGAAAAGGATATGGGAGCCGTCGAGAGGCGGGATAGGAACTAAGTTGAAAAGACCCCATAAAAGATTGTAAAAAATAATTATAGTGAAAAGGAGGGAAAGGAAATCGGGCAAAGCGAAAAATCTGATTGAGAGCCCGAAGATTATGGCAATTAAAAAATTGGTAGCCGGTCCCGAAATTGCCACTTTTACCGTCCCCCATTTTTGGTCACGAAAATTAAAAGGGTTTACTGGTACTGGTTTTGCCCAGCCGAAAATCGGCCCCTGCCCCATGGTAAAAAGAAGCATGAGTAGAGGCAGAAGAATGGTTCCAAATAAATCAACGTGTTTTATGGGATTCAAAGTTAATCTGCCAGCCAATTTTGCTGTTGGGTCTCCCAAGTGATAAGCTACGCTGCCATGAGCCACTTCGTGAATAACAATCGAAAGAAATAAAACAATTAAAGTAAAGATTGTAATTTCCATTTTTTTATGATAGCACCCCGTTAGAAGTTTGACAATCTTTTTTTCCTTCTTTGTTCTTTCTTTGAAAGTATTGACATGGGACTTCTAACAGGGTAGCATATTTTTATATGGCTAAACAATGCACGATCTGTGGAAAAAAATCAATAATGATTTGGCGAAGAGTAAGGTTAAGGGCTGGTAAATTTAACCCAACAATAAAAAGAAGGCAATATCCCAATTTACAATGGACGAAATTGCCTTCAGGCAAACGAGTTTTGGCTTGTACAAAATGTATTAAGACTCTTTCTAAACGAAAGTAATCTTACGGGGTGTAGTATAACGGTAGTACGCTACCTTGGGGTGGTAGTAACCCGGGTTCAATTCCCGGCACCCCGACCAAAAAATCCGCCTCTGGGGCGGATTTTTTTGGTCGCCTTACCATGCTTTCTAGGAGAATCGTTTCCGGTAAAGAATCTAAGTGGGTGCCAGCCCCGTTTCCTGTAGGAGGCGGGGACGTAAAGCTCCCTTTAAAAACGTTTGTTCCAGAATCTGACTAGAAAGCTTATGGCAAGGCTACTTTAATTTTAACAAACCAAGAAAGAGAGTCAACCCCCACACCAATCCCGAGATGGTTATTGAGCCTTCAATTGTTATAAGGCGAAGCCGCCTATCGGCTCTGACCAATGAAATTTCAATTATTCGTCAAAGGATAGGTGTGGGGGTCAACCCCATTTAAAGGTTCAAGACTTCGGTCAATTGCTTTATCAGCGAAAGAGCTACCGGTGCAGCCAATAAACTGTAAGAAGGAGTGCCTTTATCGTCGGGAACCACCCAGGGTTTTTCAATTATCTGAACCTTTTTACTTTTTTCATCCCATTGATATTGGTATTCAGGAGTTATTTCATAATCATCAACGTAATCTTTGGCCGCATTAACAGGGAGAGAATTTCGCAAAAAAACCTTTGGGATTCCATAGAGAGAAATTGCTTGGCTTATCAATTTTCCGTCAAGTTCCAGTCTTTCTTTTATCGGTTCAATGCCGAATTCATCCCCTTCCTTGGAAATCATCTGAACTCTCTGACAACTGGGATTATCGCAGCTTAAATAGAATTTTTTCTCTTTTTCATCATAGCCGACTTTTGAAGTAGGCAGAAGTTTTAGATTCCGCGATGTCTGACATTTCGGGCAAACCCTTCTCCATTTCATTCTTTGGTCAATTACGCTTTGAGGCACGTCAATTAAAATAAAAACGTCAGGATCATCTCGATAGCCGATTAAATCCCGGAAAAATAAAGAATAAGAAATTTGGTCTAAATCTCTTGGGAAGCCATCGATAAAAAGAGCTTTCTTTTTTCTTTTCTGAATCTCTCTTTTAATTAAGGCTAAAATTAATTCTGTCGGCAGCAAATTCTGGGTATTCCTTTTTTCCAAAAAGTTTATTATTCCTTCCAAGGGAACGAAGCCGCGATAGTTCTTTTTCAAAAATTCAATCAATTCTTTTTTTCTTGCCTGGTCTTCCAATTCCTTATCAATTCCCCTAATCATGTCACCGATAGAAAAATGCTCCACCTTATCAGGACCGACAACCTCGGCAAGTATTTTTGAATACGTTCCTTTCCCGGAATTTTTCTTTCCAAGTAAATAGGCAATAAAAGTGTTTTTCTTCAAATAATTTCTTAATTTTTTAATCTCCGGCCCGGCCTTCAGTTCAAAATAGTCCCGGCGCTCTTTTGGGTCATTCAAATTGAATATTTGGTTTTGCCCTTCAATTTTCGTTTTAAAAATTGGGAAATCCATAGTTTCTACGAAATTGCGAATTAGTACAAATGTACGAATTATTTTATTCTAAGATTTTCTCCGTCGGAGAAAATCTTAACGTCGCTGTTTTGGTCTGTTCTCAATATTTTAATACCATATTTTTCTAATCTTTCCAAGACCTCGCAATGAGGATGTCCATATGCGTTTCTTTCTTTATTGTCGCAATCAGGACTCTTCACTTCTTTATTTGCTCCAACGGAAATTACAGCAATCGCTGGTGAAACTTTATCAAGAAAAATATCAGTGGTTGAAGTTTTTGAGCCGTGGTGCCCAACTTTGAGAACATCGGAATCTAAATCTAGATTGCTTTCGGCCAAAATCTTTTCAATTGATTTGGGAGCATCGCCGGTAAAAAGAAATTCATTCTGGTCATAAACTAATTTAGCGACTATTGAGGAAGTATTGAAATCGCTCACTTCTTTTCCCGCAAAACTTTCTTGAGGTGAAAAAATATCAAAAAACAGCTCCTCCCCTATTTGAATTCTTTTCCCCAAAAACAAGGTAACGACAGGGACTTTCTTTTTTAAAATTTGTTTTTCAAATTCGGCAAAGGCCGGGTTAGTCCCTTTGGCGCCATTGAAACCTATCAATCCCACTTTATAACTTTTCAGAACGTCCACCAAGCCATTGAGATGATCGGGGTCGGGATGAGTTAAAATAATCAAATCAATTGAACGATCGTAAAAAGGCATCTCTTTGCCTAATTTTTCCAAGATTTTTGAAGAAGGTCCGCCGTCAATTAAAATCTGGTGTCGTTCCGGAGTTTCAATAAAAATGGCGTCGCCCTGACCAACGTCAAAAAAGGTCACTTCTAGAAACTGAGGTCTGTTTAAATTACCTGCAGCAATCCAAGCCAGGATATTAAGACAGATTAAAATACCGAGAATAAAATAAAGGAGATTTTGAGTACTTTTTCTCATTTTAACTATTTTACCTTTCCGCAAGGTTTCCCTAAAACAGCCCAAAGCCGCCGAAGGCGGCTTTGGACGAAAGACTATCTAATTAAGAGATTTAATCTACTTTCCTAAAATTCGGAACATTTTTGTCCCACAAGATGGACAAGTACCGGTCATCGCTCTTCTCTTTGTTCCTCCCTTGCCTTTCATACTAACCTCTTTGGGATCTTTTATCTCTTTTTTGGCTTTACATTTAACGCAATAGGCCTCCATAGTTTAAAAAATAATTTAATCAACTGAATTTCTTTAACTTCATCGACCTTTGCCCCATCATTCGACGGGGCACCCAGTCGAATGACTGGGTGAGTTTTCTTCACCCCCACACCTATCCCGCGATGGTAATTGGATTTTCAATTATCATGAGGCGGAGCCTCCTGTCGGCTTCTGCAAGTGGAATTTCGTTTATTCGTCGAAGGATAGATGTGGGGGCAAGCCTTCCTTTAATTTAGTTTAAGCTAAGAATATAGTCAAGCCCCCACACCTATGCTGCAATATAAGGCGAAGTCGCCTAGCGGCTAGGCTTAATCGCTGTTTAAAAAATAGGTGTGGGGGCAAGCCCCCCTTAAAGTTCTTTCATCCTAAGCAAACATCAGCCATCCCGGCTTTAAAATGAGTAAAATTCCCAAGATTAATATTAAAATTCCGGCAATCAAGGTTGAGTACCTGTTATATTTATCGGAAAAGCCGAAGCGATTAAGCGTGAAAAAGGCAAAACCAAAAACCACAAAATCATCCAGCATATAAAAGAAATTATAAAAAGCCAAATAAAGATAATGCTGAATTGTACCAAGACCCTGAATGGTTAAAATCTGAGTGTACATTATCGGAAAGCCGGCTGAACAGAAAAATTCAACTAAATTTACCCCAAAGGCAAGAGCAACTACTCCTAAAATTGTCGCCGGAACGGCCGAAGGCTTTAAAACATTTTTCATTTTTTCTAATAATTTTTCTTGCGATTTTGAACGGTCAACGACCTTACAAACTCCCGGCTGCCAGGTAATAAAATCTCTGATTCGCCAAATTCCAAAACCAATGCCGAAAACTCCGATAAGCAATCTTACCCAAAAAACGTATTTCATTGCTAAAAAAGCATTTAGCCAAGCCGCCATAAAAAGAAAATAAAGCAACCCCTCGGCGAAAATAAATGTCCCGCCGACTAAAACTATTTTCTGGCGCGATTTTAAGGTCAGTAAAAGAGAAACTAAAATCACTAAAACCCACATGGCACAGGGATTGAAACCATCAAGGGTCCCCAAGATTACGGTCAAAACCGGTAGAGACATTTTGGAAGTATCTACTTCGCCCAGAATTGGAATTTTAATTTTTTGAGGAGCGGGTTTTTCTCCGATTAAACACTCTTTTATGCAACCTTCGATATCTTTGCTGATTTGTTCATTAAACCCGATGAAATATTTTGTCGGAGTAAAAGTTATTGGTACCCATCCCCTTTCACCTGTTGGCACCTGATATTTTGTATAAAAATCTTCCAGAGTTTTTTGATTTTCGGCGTTATGGATTACTTCGTATTCTTTTATTTCAATTTCTGGATATTTTTTTTCTAATGTCTCCAAAAATTCTTTTTCCGCCGCGCAATGAGAACAAGTCGAACTGTAGAAAAAATTAATTTCTACTGAATTTTGTTGAGCAAAACTAATTCTCCCGGCAAAAAAAATGCCGGTGATTAAAATAACTAAAAATAAAATTATACCTTGTTTAAATCTCATATAATCATTCTCCTTTAATTTGAAAAAATTACTCTCCCAAATTTGAAAAAATTACTCTCCCACAATTTGAACCTGAGCCCTTCTTTCCCTCGGTCTGTCTAATTCAACGATAAAAACGCTTTGCCATTGGCCTAATTGTAATTTGCCGTTAATTAAATTTAAAGTAGCATTGACTAATAAATGAATGGCTTTGCAATGAGAATGTCCGTTGACACACTCATTAGGGCAAACATTGATTGTCCGTTTTTCAAGATTATCGTGCTGGTATTTTAAATCTTTAGAAGCCAGTTTCTCAAGATTCTTTTTGAAATCCTCAATCAAAAGAGGTTCGTTTTCATTAACAATCAAAGCGGCAGAGGTATGTAAAATCTGGATATTTATCAAACCATTTTTAATCTGGCCATTTTCAACAAAATCTTTAACCTTGTCAGTTATATCAATAAAATCAAATAGTCCTTTACTTTTTACCGCAATTGTTTTATTGAAAATTTTCATACTTCTTCTATTCTACCGCGTCCGTCCGAAGCTCACAAGAGCGAAGGAGGACCAAAAAATTGCATCTGCCTCCAGCCAGCTGGCGGAAGATGGATTGGCGATTTTTCGAATTTTGCTCTTTTGACTGGACGACGTTAAAACCTATCTAGCATTTTCAATTGGGCCGCTTTCTGCTAAACTTATAATAAGCAAATGTTAGTATATGGTCGACATAGATAATAATAAAATTAAGTCAATTATATGGAAATAAGACTTATCTACACATTCTTCTTGGCCTTACTTATCGCTGTCTTTGTTGGATTTGGTATTGATGCTTTCTACCCAGGGCCCAAAGCCCCCCAATACCCCACCGAATTAGATCAGGTAAAATCGGGTTGCGAGGAAACTCTAGAGCAGCAAACATTAAGAAAGGAATTCAATCAAGCCCAAGAGAAATACATGGAAGAAGCGAAGCCATACAACCGAAATGTTTCAATTATATCATTGGTGGCTTCGATTATCATCTTGATATCCAGTTTGACACTTCTGGGTAAAATCAGGATGATGGCTGATGGAATTCTTTTGGGTGGAGTTTTTATTACCATGTATAGCATTATTCGGGGGCTGATGAGCGATAGTTCTCAATTCAGATTTTTAATTGTAACTATCGGTCTGATAATTGCGCTTGTCTTAGGTTATATTAAATTCATCCGTCCCAAACAGAATCTCCAATAAAATTTAATATTTTCAGCAGCACAAAAGCACTCGTTCCGAGTGCTTTTGTTATTACTATTTTTTATCGCTGTGTCTTTGTTTGTATGAAATTTTATTTCTGTGTCTTTTTAGGAATCTGCGATGTTTTGTTTTATTTCTGTTTTTATTCGGGTTGTGTGAGTTTTTCATATTTTTCAACCAATAGAGAAAAAAAGATCCCTAGGGGCATAATTTCTCTTTCTTAATATCTTCTTTTTCTTTGGAAGTTAAAGAGGTAAGCCATAATATAAACGGCCTCCGGAGTTTGTCTATTGACCAATTATCGTTTTTGAAGATTGATGCTTTTTCTATCCTGAAACGAGAAAGTAAAGCTATTGTTGCTTGCAGGCTTAAAGGAGATAATTTGTTGTGTTCTGATAAAAATTCTTCTTTTGTGATTTTCTGAGATGTAACTATTGGAGGGTGTTGCTTGTTTAAAAATCTTTGAAGGCTTTGATACATAATCATTTTTTTAATTTTTGATCTGTAAATCTAAACTCTCAACTGCTTTTATCTTACATTATTATCTTAAAAAAATCAAGCCCTTGCGGGCTTGATTTTTTATCTGATTTCACTGAATCAATTCTTAGCTTAGATACGGGCTACGTTTGTCGCATTGGGTCCTTTTGGAGAATCGGTCTTTTCAAAAGACACCTTGTCGCCTACTTTCAGCTCTTCATAAGTTACGCCCTTCAATTCGTTCTTGTGAAAAAACAAATCTTTCTCTTCGCCTTCAATGGTAATGAATCCAAATCCTTTATCTGTAAGGTTTTTAATTGTTCCTTCCATAATAGTTAGATATAAATTAATTTCTTAATGTTTTAAGGTTTTATCCTAAAGTTTAGTTCTTAAAATAAACTCGACTAATTTTTATTAAGCAACTATCTTACCCTAATAGTTTATCATTTAAAAATCAATCCGTCAACTAGACTAACTGGCTCCGCCTACGGGACGCTTGCCCTTCCGTAGCTTCAGCGAAGGAGGGATGTTAGAACCTGTCTTTAAACAAAAAACCAGCTAATAAGCTGATTTCTTGTCCTAAGTAAACCTTTTTTTTGAACGCTTACTTGGGGATATTAGCGGGAAGGTAGAAGTGCGTTGACTTCTTTACTCTTTCGAGCCCCGCTACCTTTAAAGGCCTTTAAGCCCTGACCCGAATCCATGGCCGCCATAGCATTTGAATATAAGCCCATCTCATCAACTACAGTAGGTCTACTCTTCGGGAGGGAAGATATAGCAGAAGAACGCTGGTCGAGGTCTATTTTAAAAAGAGTTAAATCCGCCGGATTTTCTATCTCAAATATCAAATACTATTACCTTGACACGGGGTCCACCTTAGAATAACGTATATCTATGGGAAGTGTCCGAGAATATGATTCTTTTTTTGCAAAATTTCCCTCGGAAAAGGCTATCCATAGATAAAGATCACAAAAAATTTTCTTATCTAGTATTCGCCCAAAAAATCACTAAATATTACCACAATAATGTTTAATAAAAATGTATGGGTATATGTCACAAGAGAATGTAATTTGGCTTGCCCATATTGCTACAATAAAATCAATGCAAGCGCATCTTTAATGCATGACAGAGATGTCGCCAGCCGTGTTAAATTCTTGTTAGATAAACTTTTAGCAGAAGGGCGTATGGAACGCATTATGCTTACAGGCGGAGAGCCGATGTTGGCGAAGGAGACATATAATCTGATCAATTATTTTCGAGGAAAAGTCAAATTAGCTATTTATACCAACGGAACCCTCCTTTCTTATGAAAACGTCGGAATGCTTTCTGGTGTTGAAGTAAAAATATCCCTCCATGGTGCCATGGAATCGATTGATGGCTTGAGGCGTTACGCAAGTATGATTCCAATTTTAGAATCTGAAAATATCAGATATGGCTTTATATATATGGTTACGGCAGAAAATTACAAATACCTGCATGATGTGTATTTATTTCTGCGATCTGCGAGCAAATATGGTGGTTTTTCAATGAAATATCAACCTCTAGTCGTGCAAAAAAATGAAGATATAAAAAATACTAGATTACGGAAAAAATTTTCTCTTTGTAATTTATCCCTGCCAGAATGGGATATCCTCGAAAAAGAAATTCAGAAAACAATACTTTACGAGGCTAACAACCCATTACCGAATGAAAATCCGATATTCCCATTTGATGTGAACGCAATGAAATATTTTATCCTATTGAGAGATTTTTATCTTTATGGCAAAAAACCTCTTACTTGCAATAATGTCCCGATGATTATTATAGGATCTGATGGTCATGTCCGTCCCTGCATGTTTCTTTTCGATAGAATAATTTCTAGTGCTACGGGGCAGGAATCGCCATACGGAGACCTTATACATGACATGCCCTCCGATGAAGTCAAAAAAATGAAATGTGCCCAATGTTTTTCAGAGGAATGTGTTTGTGCATTAAGATCGACGACATGATAAAAGAAATACGCATAATCCGCTTCTGCGAATATTGGATTCAAATACAAAAAGGCGTTCATTTTTTAGAACGCCTTTTTAAATTATATCAGATCAGATAAATCAGATAAAAGAAACTTGGAAGAAAAGAGCTACTTCTTCCCAAAAAGTTTCCACATTCAGGGCGCTGTGAATCACATTTTCAGTAAGCGATGTAGCAAATCGCCCACGAATTGTGCCTTCTTTTGCAATCGCTGGATCGCGGTGTCCGACAAGATCGCTGAGGCGATCAATCGCATTATCGCCTTCCGCGACGAAGACAATGGAATCACCGGACAAAGAGAATTTCACCATCTCCTCATAAAAATATTCTCCAACGCACGTTGGCCAAACGCCAGCCACTTGCTCCCTAGTTAATCTCACCCGCTTGCTGGCTATAATTTTGAGCCCAGCTAACTCAATCATCTTGAATACCTCTTGCACAAGGTCTCTCTTCACACAGTCTGGTTTCAAAAGCCCAAATGAGTATTTCACAAAAATCACCTCCTTTCTGTTTTGTGAAAATTGTAAAAATTGTTAAAAAAACTTTTTAATGGCTTGGATATTTTTTTTTATACTATAAAGACCATTTTCTAATCGATAGTTCAGCTCCCAAATAGCTGAACTATTGCTGTCGTATCTTAATTTATTTATGGCCTCATTACAACTAAGCCATAGGTATTGAATATGCTCACCACTGATTTTTAACTCTTTTGATGGTACTTCAACTCCAAAAGAAAACTCTGGAATCATCACAACATCACCCCAAATCAAACCGCGGATATTCGCGGCCGGTATAGTAGTCATGGAAGACAATCTGACATAGCGCGCATCTCCACTGATAGCCGCCTCCTCATACGCTTCTCTTTTTGCGGCCTCAAGAGGCGTTTCATCGCCCTCGCCTCCCCCGGCAAGACCTTGCCAGATATCCAAATCCTTTCTTTTAAATATCGCGTAATAGTATTTGTTTTCCTCTTTTATGAACGGAAAAATTAAGACTTGATAAGGCGTTCTCATAAATTTAGTAAATCATATTTTTTCTTAAAGGGCAAAGTGGTTCAACAGCATTTATGTCTCCGTATTCCCGCAAAGCTCTTGCCCGACAACCACCCCGGCATTTTTTATATTCAACACAATTTTTACACGTCTCATTACCATTCAATTTTACCATATTCTTGGCCTTATCCCAAAGATCTAAAAATTTCTCATTTTTAATATTCCCGGCCAGAAACTTCTCGCCGAAAAAAATACAAGGGTAGAAATCGCCGGTTTGTGTAATCCAACAAGCTTCTTTACCACAGTGGCAACCGAAATCTTCGGGACAGATAAACCATTTATTGGCGTCTTCTCTGTGGGGAAGAACCACCTTGATTTTAGATTCAATGTTTTGGGTATCTTTGAGGAAACAGATGTACTGATCCTGAGTGATTAAAAGGTCCTGATTTTTCTCCACCCTACCCAGCAAAAGCATCGGGGTTAGTCTGATAAAATCTAACGACAGCCGTTCGGCAAGTCTTATCATCTTTTCGCACTCATTGATATTCCTTCTGTTAACGGTAAATCGTATGGCCAGTTTAGCCGTCCGGCAATACTTTCTCAATGTTTTAAGGCTTTCTATCGTCTTTTTGAAATTACCTCTTCCTCTGATATAATCGTGATTTTCTTCCAAACCATCAAGACTAACGGTAATTGTATCCAAATTAAAGGTGTTAAATTTCCTGGCTATCTCTTCATTGATGAGCAGGCCGTTGGTGACGATTGAAACGGCGATAAAGTGGTCTCGGGCATACCCGATCACCTCAAACAAATCATTTCTCAACAGGGGTTCGCCTCCCCCAATTGCCATAAAAAAAGAGCCAGCATCTTTCATCTGGTCAATTAATTTGAACAACTCTTCACTTGTTAACTCATTTTGATCTGGAGTCCCCGCATTAGTAAAGCAATGTTTGCATTTTAGATTACACCCTCTAGTAATGTTAAGGGAAACCTTTTGAGGAGAACTTAAACCGACGTTTTTCTTGCCCTTAACGAAGTTTTCTTTACCGAGAAAATATTCTTCTTGTTTTTCGGCGTCATAAAGTCTGGAGCCAAAAAACTCTTCTCGGGAAAATATTTTATTCTTTGGCAATTTCATATGGCTAATATAATTAACAAAAACGCCGCATACCTTAATACGTGGCATTATAACATATATTAATATCCCCGTCAAGCCGCATTCTTTATTGGGCCTTCGGGATAATTAATACCAAATTATTTAATATATTTCGCCCTCGAATTGCTTTTCATGTTGCTTTTCGTGCATATCCAACCGGCATCCGCAAGCACGCGCACAAACTTTCGGGCGACCCTTTGCCAAACCCAAAATATTCCAACTTTCTTCAATTCGCTTAAAAAACTCCCCTTCGACGATATCTTCCAGGGAGTGTTCTTCCGCTGAAATTTGATGTTTTCCCCCACCTCACGAAGAATTTTCTCTTCATTGAGTTCAAACGGATCCATTACATTATAAATAGTTCCGTAGTTTACCTGTTGGTAAAACCAGCAACAAGGATAAACCAGTCCTGTTGCACTAACGAATATTCCTTTAGTTCGTTTTGCTTGGCAATTAATCGGTGTCTTATCAAAGTATTGAATTAAAGAACCAAATTCTTTAATCAAAACCCCTATTGTTTTCAGCGAATCGTTGCGATAGTAAGGGTTTTCCGGAAGTTCTATATAGCCGCTCTTTCGCCCCTTGGGGTCGTATATGGGATACTTTCCAAACTCTTCGCCCGTACTTTTTAGGGCGGGGTCTTGCTCATACAGCGCCTTGTAGAATCTACTTGTTCGTTTTACTTGAAAAAACTCAAACCCGAGCCTTGCACTCAATTTCTTAGCTTGTTCAATTTGGTGCTCGTTATGTTTGAACACAATAAAGTCCCACTCTGCTCGACCGCCTGCCCGAATAAAAGCCCTGGCGTTCCTGAGAACGGCAGCGAACGCTGTGCCTTGCCGATGTATATGATTTGTATCTTCTAATCCGTCGATTCCGAATACAACCTTACCATTTCCGATAACTCGCGCTAACTTCTTCCACCACGAAACCGAACGAACCCCACCGTTAGTGTAAACATCTATTTTAAGGTTCGGGTTGCTAAAACGCATGTATTCAATAATTTCCAATAAATCATGAGCTAAAATGGGATCGCCATATACGCCGCACATACTTATTTTTGTAAGCTGACTAAGAAATGCTGACGGGAAAATCTTCTTACAGTCCCTTAGGGTAAGTTCTACTAATGACAATTCGGGATGAACAACGCCAAAGGCGTTTCGACCACACATCGGACAATTAGCATTGCACTTCGTGGTAACTTCAAGGTGAACGCCCCTTATGTCTTCGAAATTGTATATCATCTTTAAAATCGGATTCACCTAATCCTAATTTTAGACTTTACCACCTTCCGTAAAAAATCAAGTTCTAAAAACTGCCCTTTGGTAGTTTTTAATCTATCTCGGTCGCCCTAACGGGACGGGCCTCTCGGTCGGAATGCTCCGGCGGTAGGATTCGAACCTACAACCCACTGCTTAACAGGCAGTTGCGCTACCGTTGCGCCACGCCGGAATGTCTTTTAATTATATTAAAAATTGAAATTTTTTCAAGTAATTGAAATTTATTTGGAAATTGAAAATTAGAAATTAGAAATTTTCTCTTAGTATCCCTTCAACTTTTTAAGGGCGTGGTGTTCTCTCATTCTCTCTAAAGACTTGGCTTCAATCTGGCGAATTCTTTCTCTGGTGACGCTAAATTCTGCTCCTACTTCTTCTAATGTATGAGTGATTTCGTCGTCTAAACCAAACCTCATGGCCAAAATCTTTTGTTCTCTCGGTGTCAAATCAACTAAAATTTCTTTTAATCTCTCTCTCAGAAGAATTCTGGCTGCTACCAGAGATGGCGGAATTTCTTTTTCGTCTTCAATAAACTCAGCCAAAATACTGTCTTCTTCTTCGTCGCCAACCGGCGTTTCCAGAGAAATGGTCTCCTGGGAGATTCTCATTATCTGATGAACTTTATCAACCTCAACTCCCATTTCCGTGGAAATTTCCTCCGGCAAAGGCTCTCTTCCCAAATCTTGCAAAAGCCGGCGCCTTGCCTGAGTGTATTTGGAAATAGTTTCCACCATATGAACGGGAATTCTAATAGTTCTGGCTTGGTCAGCCAGAGCTCTGGTCACCGCCTGCCTTATCCACCAAGTGGCATAAGTTGAAAATTTATAACCTTTCCTCCAGTCAAATTTTTCAACTGCCCGGAAAAGTCCCAAATTTCCCTCCTGAATTAAATCAAGTAAAGTCAAATTCGGCGACCTGCCAACGTATCTTTTGGCGATAGAAACAACCAATCTTAAATTTGCCTGAGCCAATTTTTTCCTTGCTTCGTCTTCTCCCTTTTCAATTCTTTTGGACAAATCCTTTTCATCCTGAGCAGTCAAAGGAGGGACCTTCCCGATTTCTTTTAAATACATCTGGATAGAATCAATTCTGTCTGGTGAAGAAATTTTAACTGTTTTTCCCTTAGGTACCTCCTCTAAAAATTCTCTGGCCTCTTTAACTTCAATCCCCAGACTTTCCAAACGTTCATAAAGTTTTTCCAAACCCTTGATGTCTTTTTCAATATGAGGAAAATAGTATAAAATCTCGGAATAAGTGACGAAACTCCGCTCTTTTCCCTTTCTGATTAATTCCTCAACGTTTTCCGGAGCAAAAACTGCCCCTTGGCGACGGCGGGTTATTTTCTTTTTTGTAACCTTTTTTCTCTTCTTTACTCTTCCTCCTGACTGCTCTTTTTTTTCTTTTTACGCTCCCTTGGTGCGTCCGCCGACGAGTCGTTTTTTTGTTTCTTTTTTTCTTCTTCATAATTTAAGACTCGAAAGTTCCTTGCTTAATTGATTAAATTCATTCATTAAAGATTGAAGCTTCCCAGAATCTTTTTCTTCTTCGGCTTTTTTAATTTGCTGAGAAATTTCGTCTAGCTTCTTTTTAATTTCCATTGCCTGGATTTCTTTCAGACAGGAAGTTATTTCTTTTTCCATTTCAATTTCCCCCTCCTCCGCCACCTCTACTTTTAAAGAAAGGTAATTAAAAATATTGCTTTCTTCATCAGAAAGGGTTTTTTGAAAATTTGTCAATTCTTGGGGAAAATTTTCTAATTTTTTTTCGTCTTCAAAATATTTTTTAAATTCGTTCACGATATTAGATAACTGAGAGGAAAAGTAGGGCAAATGACTGCCGTCAATCAATTTATGAATTTGGGGCTGAGCTATCAGCAAATAAAGCAATCTTTCTTCCAGCAATTCCTTTCTGGTTTTGGGCCGTGTTTCAATCATCGCCTCTTCTTCGATAAAAAATGGTATTTCCAATTTTACTTTTTTTAATTCTTCAGCCACAGCCTCTTCTTTCACTTCTAATTCTTTGGCCAATTTTTGAACCCAATGACTCTGCTCAATTTTATTCGGAATTCTCTTGACAACCGGCAGTAAAATTTTGGAAATTTCTTTCTTTCCCTCGGGCGTTTTTTTATCGAACTTGGAAAAAGTGGTTTCAAAATAAAAATCTAAAATCGATTTTGCCTCAGAAATCAGTTTTTCCCAATCTTTAACCGATTTTGAAACGATGTCAGCCGGATCTTTCTCGGGCATTAAAATTACCTTGATATTAAATCCCTGAAGTTGGGCCAAGTCAATCCCCCGCTTGGTGGCTGAATCGCCGGCCACGTCCATATCAAAAGCGGTACAAAGATTTTCAGAATATCTTTTCAAAATTTTTAGCTGATAATGAGTCAAAGCTGTCCCCGAGGTTGCCACCACATTAGCAATACCAGCTTGATGGCTCATTATAACATCAGTATAACCCTCAACCAAAATACAAAAATCCTTTTTCCGAATCTCCATTTTCGCCCTGTCTAACCCGTATAAAACCCGACTTTTATCGTATAAAAGCGTATTCGGAGTGTTCACGTATTTGGCTATTTCATTTTTCGCCCGTTCGCCGAAAACCCTGCCGCCAAAGCCAATAGCCTGAGAATTTAAATCAAAAATGGGAAACATTATCCTTCCCCGAAATCTGTCGTAAAAACCGCCCTCTTCATTTCTAATCGCCAAGCCGACTTTCTCCACCTCTTCTCTTTTATATCCTTTGCCTACCAAAAAATCAGATAATCCCTGCCAAGTGTCAGGCGAATAGCCCAGCCTCCATTTTTTAATCGATTCTTCATCAATTCCCCTGTTTAAAAGATATTTTTTAACCTCTTCGCCAACTTTGCCGGCTTCTAATTGTTTTTCAAAAAATCGGCAAGCCCATTCGCAAATTTCAGAGAGCCGCTGGCGTTCAGTCCGCCAACTGGCGGCTTCCCGGCTTAAAGGTTTTAATTCAACTCCGGCTTTCTGAGCCAAAATTTTTAAGGCATCACCGAATTCCACATTTTCAATCGCCATCACAAACCGAAAAAGGTCACCCCCTTTCCCGCAACCGAAACAATGCCAAATTTGGCGCGCCGGAGAGACAAAAAAAGATGGTTTTTTTTCAGAATGAAAAGGGCAAGTTGCCCGGTAATTTGCCCCGGTTTTTTGAAGTTTAATGTAACCTTGAATCACCTCGACAATATCGAGCCGATTTTTAATTTCATCAACAGGAGAAAACATAGTTCCCTACGAAATTACGAATTAGTACGAATATACGAATAATTAACTTTTTACAACGATTTCGTTCTTTTTCTTCTTGGCAAAGTAAAAAATATAAACAATTTCCAAAATTGCCAAAGTATTTAATACCAACAAGGCGATAAACCATCCTTTACGAGAATTTCTGGCCGCCTTCCATAAAGCCACTGCTTTCCAGGGTAAAGTCCAGGCGACGATTAAAAACAAAGTTTGTGTGGATAAAAGAAGCTGTTCCATAGTAAGTGAAAATTAAATAATTAAGCTCGACCTTGAATATTTTTTACTTAATATTACAAAATCCCCTCAAAATTTCTGTTGCTTTGTCCAGATTTTTGTCTTCAACTAAAATATGACTGGTCTCGTAGGTATCAATATAGAAAATACTAATTCCGGCTTCGGCTAAAGGCGAGGATAGCGAAGAAACAATGCCGGTAGAAACAAATCCTAAGGGACCTTCAATTTTAAAGGCTCGCCAATCTTTTTCATACATCACCCCGCCAGGAATTTTATCCTGCGGGCAAACGATAGATAGTTCGTCTTTTGTTCTGGTGATAGAACAAAAACTGATATCTTCTGCCCACTCGGGAACTGAACTGCTTTTGTCAAAATGACAAATTCCCAGTTTTTCTGGCAAAATAGATAAAGTGAGTTCCATAGTTTTTTAAAAATGATTTTAATTTTCGACTTTTTCGACTGGCGGTGGGGCAGGGATTCGAACCCTGGAAGGCCTTTCAGCCTTACATGCTTTCCAGGCATGCCGATTAAACCGCTCTCGCACCCCACCAAATTAAATTGTCATTTCTCGTAAAGCTCTTATTCTCTCCTCCATCGGAGGATGAGTCATAAATAGTTTCGTGAACCAACTAACGCTTTGTTTTCCCCGAAAAGGTGAAGAAATAAAGAGATGAGCGGTGGAATTACTGGCTACTTTTAAAGGATTAAGGTCTTGAGAAATTTTTTCCAAAGCCCGGGCCAGACCTTCAGGATATCTGGTTAAAAGAGCGCCTGAAGCGTCGGCCAAAAATTCTCGCTTCCGAGAAATAGCCAATTGGATTAAACTCGCGGCAATCGGAGCCAAAATTACGGCCGCAATTCCCAAAATTGCCAAAATCGCTCCGCTAGAACCTTTTGAATCTCTTTTTCCTCCGCTATAAAAACTTATTCTCAAAAAAATATTAGAAAGTGTCGCGATAATCCCGGCCAAAATCACAACAATGGTCATCAGCAACATATCTTTATTCCCGATATGCGACAGTTCGTGAGCTATCACTCCTTCCAATTCGGTCTTTTCCAATTTATTTAAAAGTCCTCTAGTCACGACTACCACCGCGTGTTTCGCGTTTCTGCCCGTGGCAAAGGCGTTGGGTTGGGCTTCCTCCAAAATATAAATTTTGGGAAGAGATAAACCGGCTGTAATACAAAGATTTTCAACAATCCGGTAAAGCTCCGGGTTATCCTTCTTTTCAATCGGTTTCGCTTTTGTCATCGCCAGAACAACCTTGTCAGAATACCAATAACTTGCGAAGCTGGTTAAAATGCTGAAAATTACGGCAAAATATAAAATTACCTGATTTTGGTAATAATAAGAAAATAGCCAGCCAACGCCGATAATCAAAAGAAAAAAGAAGGTTAAATACAACCAAGTTTTCCGAGTATTGCTCTCGGCATATGTATAAAGAGTGGCCATATTTTAATTAGAACTTCACTTTTACAGGTTCGCGAGCGGCGGCTTCTTCAATTTCAAAAAAATCCATCCGGCTGAATCTAAAAAGGTTGGCAATAGCGTTCGCTGGGAAACTTTCGATTTTGATGTTCAGCTCCCTGACATTCCCGTTGTAAAATCTTCTGGCTGCCTGAATTTTGTCTTCGGTGTCGGTCAGTTCTTTTTGGAGCTCTAAAAAGTTTTCTGAAGCCCGCAATTGAGGATAATTTTCTGATACGGCAAAAAGTGTTTTTAATGTTCCCGATAAAACATTTTCTGCTTCGCCTTTCTCTTTTATGCTTTTGGCTCCCATCGCCCGAGTCCTGGCTTCAGTGACTTTTTCAAAAAGCTCTCTTTCGTGGCTAGCATAACCTTTGACCGTTTCCACTAAATTGGGAATTAAATCGTATCTTCTTTTCAGTTGAACTTCAATATCCGACCAGGCCTCTTTTGCCCGATTTTTTAGCGCAATCAAACGATTAAAAGTAAGAATTATCCAGAGAACGATAACGCCAACGATTAATAAAATAATTTGAAATAAACTCATAAATTTCTATCTGATTATTCTTTAAAATCGACCGTTTAACTAGTTTTTATTCTAAATCAATTTTCGCTTTTTGACAAATGAAAAAGGCGGCTCAAAAAAGCCGCCTTTTTCTAGTTTCTTTTTAGTATTCCTCGCCGTAACCTCCCGGCATTTTCGAACTTTTTTCTTTTTCTTCCGGCTTTTCCGCCACGACCGCCTCGGTTGTCAAAAGCATCGAGGCAGCGGATACGGCATTTTGTAAAGCGGTTCTGACAACCTTGGTGGGGTCAACAATTCCGGCTTTAACCAAATCCTGATATTCCATCGTCAAAGCGTTAAATCCTTCATTAGTTGGTTTTTTCTTTACTTCAGCGGCGACAACCGAACCATCTGTGCCGGCATTCTGAGCAATCCTTCTGATTGGCTCTTCCAATGCTCTTTTTAAAATTTCCAAACCGATTTTTTCCTCACCTTCAACTTCAACTTTTTCTAAAGCTTCCTGACATCGTAAGAGCGCCACTCCCCCGCCAGGAACAATTCCTTCTTCAATGGCCGCTCGGGTAGCAGCCAAAGCATCTTCAGTTTTGTGCTGCTTGGACTTTTGTTCAACTTCGGTAGCTGCTCCTACTTTAATTACCGCCACTCCACCGGAAAGTTTTGCCAATCTTTCCTGTAATTTCTCTTTGTCAAAATCTGATTCGGTCGCCTCCAACTCTTTTTTAATCTGGTTGATTCTCGCTTCAATATCTTCTTTCTTCCCTTTTCCTTCAATAATGGTAGTATTCTCTCTCGTGGCAACCACCTTTCTGGCTTGACCCAACATTTTCAACTCAATATTTTCTAATTTTAAACCGAGCTCTTCAGAAATTACCTGACCACCGGTTAAAACGGCGATGTCTTGGAGCATTTCTTTTTTTCTGTCCCCGAAACCCGGGGATTTAACTGCCAGAGAATTAAAAGTTCCCCTTAGTTTATTGACGACTAAAGTGGCGAGCGCATCTCCTTCAATCTCTTCGGCAATAATGACCAGTTCTTTTTTTCCTGCCCCGGCTACCTTTTCCAAAGCCGGCAAGATTTCTTGAAGAGAAGAAAGTTTTTTGTCAGTAATTAAAATAAACGGGTCTTCGTAGACTGCCTCCATTCTCTCAACATCGGTAATCATATAAGAAGAAATATATCCTCTGTCAAATTGAAGGCCTTTAACAATTTCTTTCTGAAGGCCGAATCCTTTTGATTCTTCAACCGTGACCACTCCGTTTTTCCCGACCTCTTCTATCACTTCGGCGATCAAATTACCAATTTCCGGATTTTCGGCTGAAATTGTGGCCACCTGGGCGATTCCTTCTTTCGTCGAAACCGGTTTAGAAATTTTTTTCAGTTGTTGAACTACCGCCTGGAAACCCTTATCCAATCCTTTTTTAATCGCCAAAGGATTGCTGCCGGCTGTCACATTTTTTAAACCCTCGGCAATAATTGACTGAGCCAATAAAACAGCTGTGGTTGTTCCGTCGCCGGCCACATCATTGGTCTTTTCTGCCACTTCCTTGACAATTTCCGCCCCCAAATTCTCAATTTTATCTTCTAATTCAATTTCTTTGGCGATGGTTACGCCGTCATTAGTAATGGTTGGGGCGCCAAATCCTTTATCCAAAACAACATTCCGACCCTTGGGTCCCAAGGTGACGGTCACGGCATTAGCTAATTTATCAACCCCGTTTTTTAATTTTTTCCGAGCTTCCTCGGAATATTTAATTTGTTTAGCCATAAGTTTTCTACGAAATTACGAATTTTTACGAATATACAAATCAGTCGTTTCGCTCCTTGTAATGCTAGGGCATTAAGCAAATTCGTATATTTGTACCGATTAGTAAATTCGTAGTAGATTATCCAAGAATCGCCAAAATATCTTCTTCTTTGGCAATCAGATATTCTTTGTCATCAACTTTTATCTCATTCGGTCCGTATTTGGTAAAAAGAACTGTATCGCCAACTTTTACTTCCAAGGGAATAATTTTACCCTCATCATTTTTTTTGCCGGGACCCACGGCAATTATTTTCCCCTGTTCCGGCCTTTCTTTTTCCGCCGTGTCGGGAAGTAAAATGCCTGTCTTGGTTTTTTCTTCCTTTTTCATCGGCTCAATAAGAATATGGTCTGATAATGGTTTGATTTTCATATATTTAAAAAAGTTATTAGTTAACAAACACGACTTTTGATTCTTCGATTCTGCTCAGAATGACTTCGGCTGAGCTCAGTCGAATGCCCAACCCTGAGTTGTCAATCGAATGGGTTGACTGCTAATACTTAATTCTATAAATCTTCAAAAAAATTGTCAAGCCCCCACACCTATCCCGTGATGGCCAGTGAATTTACATTTAGTAAAAAGGCGAAGCCGCCTAGCGGCTCTTGCTTGTGGAATATGGCTTTTTCGTTGAAGGATAGGTGTGGGGGTCAAGTGTTTAGGTTCATTTTAAATATCGTCCCGTATAACTTCTTTTGTTTTTGCTGATTTCAAAAGACCTACCTTCGGCGACAATATAACCGCCTTCATCCCCTCCTTCGGGACCCAAATCAATTATCCAATCGGCATTCTTAATAATGTCTAAATTATGTTCAATTATTAAAACCGTGTTTCCTTTATTAACCAATTCTTTTAAAACATATAACAATTTTTTAATATCATCTGGATGTAACCCGGTGGTTGGTTCATCTAAAATATACAAACTTTTCCCGGTTGCTTTTTTTGAAAGTTCGGTGGCTAATTTTACTCTCTGGGCTTCTCCGCCAGAAAGAGAAGGGGCGGGCTGGCCGATCTGAATATAACCCAAACCGACATTATTCAACGTCTTTAATTTTTGGAAGAGAGCGGGTATCTCTTTGAAAAATTCCAGGGCTTCTTCAACCGTCATGGCCAAAACCTCGGCGATATTTTTTCCCCTATATCCCACGGTTAAAGTTTCCCTGTTAAATCTTTTCCCCTTGCATTCTTGGCATTCAACATAAACATCAGGCAAGAAGTACATTTCAATTTTTTTTACTCCCTGACCCTCGCAGGCCTCGCATCTTCCGCCCTTGACGTTGAAAGAAAATCGACCTGCCCGGTATCCCCGAATTCTGGCTTCTTTGGTCTGGGAAAAAAGGTCTCTAATGCAGGAGAAAGCTCCACTATAAGTTGCGGGGTTGCTTCTTGGCGTTCTACCGATTGGCGATTGATCAACTAAAACCACTTTATCTAAATTTTCAGTGCCCAAAATTTCTTCGTATTTTCCAGGTTCTTCTTTGCTTTTGTAAAATTTCCTCATTAAAGCCTTGGCCAAAATATCGTTCATGAGAGAACTTTTCCCGGAGCCGGAAACTCCGGTCAGGCAAACAAATTTACCCAAAGGAATTTTGACATTAATATTTTTCAAGTTATGTTCTTTGGCGCCTTTTATCAATAAATAGTTTGGGGCTTGGGATTTGGTGCTTGAAATTTGGGTTTTTATCTCCACCCTTTTTCTCCCCGACAAATATTCTCCAGTTAAGGTTTTCGATTTTAATAACTCTTTTGGCGTCCCCTGGAAAATAACTTTGCCACCGTGTTTTCCCGCCCCAGGACCAATATCCACTATCCAATCGGCTGCCTTTATCGTCTGGGGGTCATGCTCAACAACCACAATACTATTCCCCAACTCTTTTAATTTTTTCAAGGTTTCAATAAGCCGGCCCTGATCCCTGGCATGGAGACCCACCGAAGGCTCGTCTAAAATATATAAAACTCCTGATAATTTTGAGCCGATCTGAGTGGCCAATCTTATCCTTTGCTCCTCTCCTCCCGCCAAAGTGGTTGCCTTCCTGTCTAAAGTCAGGTATTCTAAGCCAACGTCAATTAAAAACTGCGACCGATTGATAATTTCTTTAATGATAGGATGAGCTATTTTCCGTTGATTTTCTTTCAAAGAAATCTTTTCAAAAAATTCTTTCACTCTGCCAATCCCCATCTCAACAATTTTATCAATTGATTTCCCGGCCACTGTCACGGCCAACACTTCTGGTTTTAATCTTTTTCCCTGGCATTTTTCGCATTTTTTTTCAATCATATATCGCTCGATTTCTTCCCTTGTAAATTCGGAGTCGGTTTCATGATACCTTCTCTCCAAGGAAGGAATTACCCCCACAAAACTTGTCTTTTGTCCCTGGCCATAGAGAATCAAATTTATAATTTCTTTTGATAATTCTTTAACCGGAACATCAAGAGAAAAATTATATTGTTTTGCCAAATCATTTAATTTCAACCAGAAAAATCCCTGTCGCCCGACTTTGTGCGAGGCTCTGGCCCAGGGTAAAATCGCCCCTTCGGCCAGGGTTAAATTAGAATTAGGAATGACTAATTCGGGGTCAACTTCCAATTTCTCCCCCAGCCCCTGGCAAGCTGGACAAGCTCCATAAGGGGAATTAAAAGAAAAAAGCCGAGGCTCTATTTCCGGCAAAGAAATGCCGCATTCCTCACAGGCAAAATGCTCGCTGAAAATCAGGTCATTGGCTTTTGTTTTTTTAGAACTTTGCTGCCGACTAACTATGGCGGTGCCCTTGCCAAGTTTTAACGCCGTTTCTACCGAATCCACCAATCGCGACTCATCCAAGTCATTATCCAGAACCAATCGGTCAATCACGACTTCAATATTGTGTTTTTTATTTCTGTCTAAAGTTTTTCCAAGGGCTTCCTCAATCCGATAAACTATGCCATCAATTCTTGTCCTGACAAATCCTCCTCTCTGAATTTCTTCTAGCACGCCCGAGTGCTCTCCTTTTTTCCCTCGAATGACCTGTCCCAAAATTATAATTTCGCTCTTTTTGGGTAATTGAATAATTTGTTCTGCAATTTGATCAATCGTTTGGCGCGAAACTTCTTTCCCGCATTCCGGACAATGGGGTTTTCCAATTCTGGCAAATAAAAGACGGAGATAATCATATATCTCTGTGATAGTGCCTACGGTTGAACGAGGATTATGACTAGCTTTTCTTTGGTCGATGGAAATGGCTGGAGAAATTCCCTCAATTGAGTCTGCGTCCGGTTTATCCATCACTCCTAAAAATTGCCGGGCATAGACAGATAATGATCTCAACATATCTTCTTTGGCCTTCGGCATATAAAGTATCAAAAGCCAGAGAAGCTTTTGCCAGAGCCCGAAATCCCGGTCAGGACCACCAGTTTATTTTTGGGGATGTCCAAATCAATATTTTTGAGGTTGTGGACACGTGCCCCTCGAATTTTGATAAAATTTTCAGTCATATAGCGCTGTATATTATATACTAGATTTGGAAGTTTTGCAATAAACAACGGCTGGCGGCGCAAAAGCGCCGCCAGCCAAATTTGGAAAAAAGTCCTCCTTTAAGATAGAATAAAAAGAGATAAAATGTCGAAATTAGAGAAAAAATTAATTTTAATTACCCTAATCTTTTCAACAGGAACTATTTACTTTATTAATGGTTGCTTTTTAATTGATTTAATTGGTGAGCAAAAATTAATCGAGACCATTCCGGCTTCTCTTCAAGTTTCGAAAAATTTACCCGAAGAACAAAAATCAATAACTTTAATTTTTGTCGGCGATATAATGCTTAACCGAGGAGTGGAATATATGGTTGAAAAATGGGGTGACGGAGATTTTAAATTTCCATTTTTAAAAATTGCTGATGAGCTTCAAAAAACCGATGTTTTATTCGGAAATTTGGAAGGGCCAATTTCAGACAAAGGAGTCAAAGTTGGCAGTATTTATTCTTTCAGGGCTGAGCCAAAAGCCATTGAAGGTTTAACTTTTTCCGGCTTCGATATGATCTCTGTATCCAATAATCATGCCTTTGATTATGGAAAAGAGGCATTTGAAGATACTCTTTTAAGACTGAGAGAAGGAGGAATAAATTATGTTGGCGGCGGATTTGATGAAGCAGAGGCTTACTCCCCTGTTATAAAAGAAATCAATGGCACCAAAATTGCTTTTTTAGCTTATACGAATTTAGGCTCTCCAAATTGGGCGGCAACCGAACAAAAATCAGGAATCGCCTGGGTAGATTGGAATAATTTTGAAAAAATTAAAAATGATATTAAAAAAGCGAAAGAAAATTCTGATGTTTTAATTGTTTCTCTGCATTCAGGCGAAGAATATACCCTAGAACCAACTCAATTCCAAATTGAGTTTTCCCATGCCGCCATCAATGCCGGGGCCGACTTGGTCGTCGGCCACCATACTCACATTATTCAACAAACCGAAAAGTACAGGGACGGTTATATTTTTTACAGTTTAGGAAATTTTGTCTTTGACCAAGGTTTTTCCGAAGAAACCAGGCAAGGTCAAATAATTAAAGTTTCAATTGAAAATAATAAAATTAAAGAGATAATTCCGACGAATATCAAACTTAACCAATATTTCCAACCAGAAATTGAATAATGAACCCCGTTAGAAGCAACCGGCTTGGAGGGACGGGCTTTGACTTTTTTAATTTTTTTTGCTATCCTTGAAAAATGGGGCTTTTAATTTCCCAAATTCTTCTATCAGTTTTAGGATTATGGCTGGCCACTCTTTTTGTCCCGGGAGTAGTCTTTTTGGGCTCTTGGCAATTGTTATTTTTAGTTGGGGTAATTTTGGGTATTCTCAATTTTTTTATCAGACCCCTTCTGAATAAAGCGGCTCTTCCCTTTAAAATTATAACTCTCCCCGTCAAAATCGTAACTCTTGGGTTCTCCGGTTTCTTGATAAATATGCTCATGGTTTGGGCAGTTGATATTTTCTTCCCGGAATTGATTATTCCCGGTCTCTTGTCTCTTTTTTGGACAACTTTAATTATCTGGGGAACGAGCTATATTCTGGCGAAACTTTCCAGAGGAAAACCCGCTGATGATTAACGTAAATTTATTTTGAAATTAAAACAAGGCTGACGTCTCAATTATTTCTATGAAAATTTTACCCATTATCCAAGTTTTCATCGCCATCTTTTTAATTATAACAATTTTGCTTCAGCAAAGAGGACAGGCGCTCGGATCGGCTTTCGGAGGAGAAGGCGGTTTTTACGCTACCAGAAGAGGTCTCCAACAAAAACTTTTTATTGCCTCAATTGTTTTTGGAATTCTTTTTATCGTTTTCGCTTTCTTAAATTTACTCTTTTAAACCCTCGATTAAACGAGGATAAGTCTTCAAGGCAAAACTGATCCTCTTTATGATGTGGGGATAAAATCATTAGTACTCAATTTGAAAAAGTGGCTGAAGAATTAAAAACTCCTCTCTCCCAAAAATGGCCAAGCTGTTGCCAATGGAAAAAATTACCAAAAGTTCTTAAGAAAAAAGAGAGAATTGCGCTTTTAATCTTTCTTGTTCTTTTTTTTGCTGCGGGGATTTTTCTTCTTTCTTCTTTTTATCTAGAAAATACTAAAATTCAGCCAAAATTCGGGGGAAATTATATTGAGGGAGCGATCGGCCAGCCGAGATTTATCAACCCCATTTACGCTTCAACTAACGATGCGGATAGAGATTTGGTAGAATTAATTTTCTCAGGATTGGTAAAATATGATGAAGAAGGTAAAATAATTCCTGATTTAGCTAAAAATTTTGAAATTAAGGATGAGGGAAAAACCTATGAGTTTTATTTAAGGGATGATGTTTTCTGGCACGATGGCGAAAAATTGACCTCCGAAGATGTCATTTTTACGATTAAAACCATTCAAAATCCAGATTATAAAAGTCCTTCGAGAGCAAATTGGCTGGGAGTGGAAGCTGAGGAGATTAGTGCTTCAGAGGGACTAAGCGGCGTCCGCCTCAAATTAAAAATTCCTTATGCTAGTTTTTTAGAAAATTGCACGGTAAAAATCTTACCAAAACATATCTGGCAGGACGTCCCGCCGGAAAACTTTCCTTTAACAATTTATAATTTGGAACCAGTCGGGACGGGACCATTCAAATTTAAAAGCTTCAGGCAGGATAAATTGGGCTATATTAAATCTTATACTCTGATTGCCAATCGCCGATATTTTGAGGAAGGACCCTTTCTCTCCGAAATCACCTTTTCTTATTTCAAAGATGAAAAAGAAGCTCTAAAATCTCTTAAAAACGGCGAAATAAATGGTCTAAGCTCCGTTTCGGCTGAAAGCTCAGGTGAAATTAAAGAAAATTCTCTTAACCTCCATCATCTATCTTTGCCGAGATATTTTGCCGTTTTTCTAAATTCTCAGAAATCCAAGATACTCCAAGAAAATGAAGTCAGGCAGGCTTTAAATTACGGGACTAATCGACAGGATATTGTGGACAAAGTGCTTTTTGGCCAAGGCAAAATCGCCTCTTCTCCGATTCTGCCAGATATTTTCGGATTTGAAGAACCTGAAAATCTTTACGAATTTAATCCGGAAAAAGCTAAAGAAATTTTAGAAAAAGCAGGTTTTACTGATAATGATGGTGATGGTTTCAGAGAAAAAACAGTCAAGAAAGCATCGGTTTTTCAATTTAAATCGGACCTTAAAAAAGGTTCTCAAGGGACGGAAGTTAAAAAACTCCAAGAATGCCTATCAAAAGACCCCGAAATTTATCCCGGAGGCAGTGCTGACAGGAATTTTTGGCGAAGAAACTCAAAAAGCCGTCATTAAATTCCAGGAAAAATACAAAAAAGAAATTTTGGAACCCTCTGGGCTTACAGGAGGAACAGGAAGCGTGGGTAAGGCAACCAGACAGAAACTTAATGAACTTTGCGGAGAGTCTCCTGAGGAAATTTTGCCCCTTCAATTCTCTTTAACCGTTATCAACCAACCAGAAATGACAGAAGTAGCTAATTTTCTAAAAGAGAACTGGCAGACGCTCTTGGGAGTAAAAGTTACCTTGGGTTTTTATGACAAATCGGAACTGGAAACAGAAATAATCAAACCGAGAAATTATGATGGCTTGTTATTCGGAGAAGTTCTGAATTTGACGCCCGATCCGTTTTCTTTCTGGCATTCTTCACAAAAGAAAGACCCTGGCTTAAACTTATCTATTTATGAAAATAAAACAGCTGATAAACTTTTAGAAGAAGCCCGTCAAAGTTTAGACGTGAATACAAGAAAACAAAAATTGGAAGAATTTCAGAATGTTTTACTCAAAGATGTCCCAGCCGTCTTTTTATACAGCCCTGATTATCTTTATCCGGTTTCCAAAGAGATTAAGGGTATCAATGTTAAAATAATTGCTGACCCATCAAAAAGATTTTCAAATATTGAAAATTGGTATATCGAAACCCGAAGGGTTTGGAAATAAGAACCTTTCGCTTCGCGAAAGAACCTTGAAATGTTTCACATTCTTCTAAAAAAATCAAAATGAAAAATGAAAAAATGAAAAAGCCTGAAATTCGATATCTGAATGATATGAAAGATGTGGTTTATGATAAAAAGTGGTTTAAAATCGCTAAAAATTTTCCAGTTTATTATATGTATCGGGGAGTCAGAAAAAAGGATGATTTGAGATATGATATTACCGTTATTCCGCCTAAAATGTTAGGCCAGGAATTTCCGAAAACAAAAGGACACGCCCATCCCTTTAAAGAAGTTTATCAAGTTTTAAGCGGCGAGGGTTTATTTTTATTACAGAAATGTCAAAATAAAAAAGTTAAAGATGTCTTCTGGGTTAAAGTTAGAAAGGGTGACGTTCTGGTCATTCCCCAAGGTTATGAACATTTAATAATAAATTCATCTAAAAAGACGCTTAAAACTGGCAATTGGCTCTCTCAGAAATGTCTAAATTTTTATGATTTTATTGAAAAAATGAGAGGAGCCTGCTATTACTATACAAAATCAGGATGGGTTAAAAACAAAAACTATGTTAACATACCTCCATTGCATTTTAAAAAACCCTTTAAATCCTCGCCTAAAAACCTCCGCTCTTTTTTAGAAAGAGCGGGGTCCAGCCTTTAATTTAAGGGCTGTGATTTAGATTTTCTCTATGATAAAAATTAATCCTTCGACAAAGCTCAGGGTTAATGGTGAGCGTAGTCGAACCATTAACCCTTCGACAAAACTCAAGGTTAATAGTGAGCGCAGTCGAACTATTAAAAAAGTGGTTATTCCGGCAGCCGGCTGGGGAACAAGATTTTTGCCCCAAACGAAAGCCATGCCTAAAGAAATGCTGCCAGTGGTAGATAAACCGGTTATCCAATATGTAGTTGAAGAAGCGGTGGCTTCTGGTATTAAAGATGTAATTATCATTACTGGCTGGCAGAAAAGGGCAATTGAAGATCATTTTGACCGGTCTTCTGATTTGGAAAAATATTTAGAATCTGTCGGGAAAATTAAGGAATTAAAACAAATTAAAGAAATCGCCAAATTGGCAAATTTTATTTATATTCGGCAAAAAAGCGAGAGATATGGAAATGCTATACCTGTCTTGATGGCAGAACCAGTAATTGGAAAACAGCCATTTGCGGTACTCTGGGGAGACGAATTTATCGCCGCTAAACCTCCTAGATTAGCTCAGATGATTGAAGTTTATAATAAATACAAAGGAGTCGTGATTTCTGCCGTAAAGTTGGAGGCAAGGGAACAATTTTGGAGATACGGCATCCCTGAAATAATACCTCTGACAAAAAATGTTTTTAAAATCAAGAGATTTGTTGAGAAACCAGGGCCGGAAAAAGCCCCTTCAAAATTTGCCGCTCACGGCGCCTATATTTTGCCACCTGAAATTTTTGATATAATCAAAAAATTAAAACCTGGCAGAGGAGGAGAAATTTGGTTAGTTGATGCTATTAACGAATTAATTAAAAGAGACTTCCCGGTTTATGGCTGCGTAATAAAAAATAGCAAGTATTATGATACTGGTAACAAAATCGAATATCTAAAAACAGTAGTTGAATTTGCCCTTCGTCATCCTGAATTTTCTAGAGAATTCAAAAATTATCTTAAAAAATTGAAGCTTTAATTAGGCTCGCGGGCATGGCGGAATGGCAGACGCACTAGGTTCAGGGCCTAGCGGGAGAGATCCCGTGGAGGTTCAAATCCTCCTGCCCGCACTATGAAAAAATCACCAGCTGTTCACACACAGCAACAAAACCTCAGAATTATTCCTCTCGGCGGCCTAAGCGAGGTCGGCCGGAATATGACGCTTCTTGAGTATGGAAGAAGCATTTTAATTATTGATATGGGTTTCCGGATGCCAGAAGAAGATATGCCGGGAGTTGATTACATTATTCCCAATATTGACTATTTAAAAGGCAAGCAAAAAAATATTTTAGGCCTTGTTTTTACCCATGGCCATTATGACCATATTGGAGCTGTCCCCTATCTTATTGAAAGGGTTGGCAACCCTCCGATGTACGCCAGTTCTTTAACTCGGGGAATTATCTTAAAAAGGCAAGAAGATTTTCCCTTACAACCAAAATTAGATATAACCGGGGTAAAAGATGGAACGATTATAAATTTAGGGCCTTTCCGGATTGAATTTTTCCGCCAAAATCACAATATTCCTGATAACTTGGGTCTTTTGATTTCCACGCCAGTAGGAAATATTTTGCATACTTCTGATTTCAAATTTGACGAAAATCCGGTCAATGATTTACCAACTAATTTCGGGAAATTAAGAAGTTTCGGTAAAAGAAATATCTTGCTTTTGCTTTCAGATTCAACCGGATCCGAGGAGCCAAATCATTCTCTTTCGGAAAAAACTATTCAGGAAAACTTAGACCAGATTTTTCAACGGGCCAGTGGTCGAATTATCGCCGCTACCTTCGCCTCTTTAATTAACAGAATTCAGCAAATTATTACCATTTCGGAAAAATATGGAAGAAAAGTGATAATTGAAGGTTATTCAATGAAAACCAATGTTGAGATTTCCAAAATTTTGGGTTATATCAAAACAAAAAAGGGAACGATAATCAAGGCGAAGGATAGCGAGAGATATTCAGATTCAAAAATTACTATTCTGTGTACTGGTGCTCAGGGCGAAGGTCAGGCTTCTTTGATGAGAATCACGAACAAAGAACATAAATCCTTGCGTTTAAAAAAGGGAGATACCGTCATCTTCTCATCTTCGGTCATCCCTGGAAACGAAAGAACGGTTCAGTTTTTAAAAGATGAGGTTTTAAGACAAGGTTGCAAGGTTTTCCATTATAAAATGATGGATATTCACGCCGGTGGCCACGCCCAAAAAGAAGAACTGGAAGAGATGATAAAATTAATCAGGCCGAGGTTTTTCTTGCCAATCCATGGTCAATATTCAATGCTTGTCAGCCATGGAGAACTTGCTAAAAATTGCGGCATCCCGGAAAAAAATATTATTATCGCTGAAAATGGCCAGATTATTAATTTAACCAGGGGCCGAATTTTTATTGAAAAAAATATTGTGCCTTCAAATTACATAATGGTTGACGGCTTAGGAATTGGCGACGTAGGCGAGGTGGTTCTCAGAGACCGTCAAACCTTAGCCAAAGACGGAATGTTCGTGATTGTGGCGATTATTGACAGACAGACTGGAAAAGTTAAAGGTTCTCCTGATATAATATCTAGAGGGTTTGTTTATCTGAAAGAGTCGAAAACCTTGCTTCAGGACACTCGGAAAAAAGTGATAAAAATCGTTGATGAAGCAGCAGGTTCTGGCGGAGCGGTTAATTGGATCTATATCAAAGACGAAATCAGGAACAAAATCGGCCAATTTCTTTATACTAAAACTCAAAGGAGACCGATGATTCTTCCTGTTGTTATTGAAGTATAAAGGAGACCGACTTGCCCCGTATAATCCCGAAGGGATTTGTACGGGGTGATATTGCCAGTGGTAATTGAAGTTTAAAATTTATGCGTATTTTCAGCGGCATTCGACCAACAGGAGAATTACATATTGGAAATTATCTGGGAGCAATAAAGCAATGGCTTGAACTCCAACAAAGGGCAGAGTGTATTTTTTGTATTGTCGATTGGCATGCCATAACTACTCCTTGGGACCCGAAAGAATTACAAAAAAATATTTTTGATGTCGCTATCGCGTATTTAGCGGCTGGTTTAGAACCTGAAAAATGTGTTTTTTTTGTTCAATCTCAAGTTAAAGAACACGCTGAATTGGCTTGGCTATTAAACGTTATCACTCCGATTGGCGAGCTTAATCGAATGACTCAGTATAAAGAAAAAGCTCACCAATTTAAAACTAATATCAATGCCGGACTTTTAAATTATCCAGTTTTAATGGCAGCTGATATTCTTCTTTACCAAACTGATATTGTCCCAGTTGGGAAAGACCAACAACAGCATGTCGAACTGGCAAAATTAATCGCTCGAAGATTTAATCAAAAATTTGGCCAAACCTTTAAAGAACCTAAAGTTTTACTTCCAAAAATTGGAGCCAAAATAATGTCTTTACAAAACCCGAAAAAGAAAATGTCAAAAACTGATGACCCTCGGGGCTGCCTTGGTTTATTTGATGAACCGGATATTATCAAAAATAAAATAATGACGGCGGTTACCGACCTGGGCAAAGAAATAAAATACAATCCAGAGAAAAAACCGGGAATTTCTAATCTTTTAACGATTTTTAGTCTTTTTTCCGGAAAGGAAATTAAAGAAATTGAAAGAGAGTTCAGGAGTAAGGGGTATGCGGAATTCAAAAAATCATTGACTAAACTTTTAATAGATTCTTTAGAGCCGTTCCGCCGAAAACAAAAAGAACTTCTCCAAAGAGAAGTCTATGTCAAGGATATTTTAGATAAGGGAGCTGAAAGAGCCCGGGTTATTGCCCAATCAACTATGCAAGATGTCCGAAAAAAAATGGGCCTAATATAATTTTATCGATTTTCTCAATCTGAAAGACCTAATTCTTGATAGGTCTTTTTTGCTATAGGAATTCCTGCTTTTTTGAAAATTTCCAAAGATTTTTTCTCAATTTCAATTAAATCCTCTTTTGTCTCTCCTTCAAAACGACATTTTAAATGAGGGGTAGTATTTGAAGCTCGGATTAAGGCCCAGCCATTTTTAAAATTGATTTTGGCTCCATCGATATTAAGGAAATTAAATTTTTCTTTTCTTAAATATTTTTGTAAACTTTCTATAATTTTGAACTTTTCCTCATCGGGTGAATCAATAAAAATCTCTGGGCTAGCGCAATAATGAGGCAAATTATCGATATAATCTGAAAGTTTTGGTAATTGCGAAATAATTTCTGCTAATTTGAGACCAGTAAAAATACCATCGTCATAAGGATAGTAACAATAAGGAAAATAAATGTGGCCAGTAAATTCTCCTCCAAAAATCGCTTTTTTCTTTAAAACCTCTAACAAGACATAGGCATGGCCAATTTTCGAGATAAAAACTTTCCCGCCGTACGATTTCGCGTCTTCAAACAATGCCTTTGTTACTCTTATTTCATAAACAATATTACCTTTTTTATATTCTAAGGCCTGGCGGGCAAGCATCATTAGAATAAAATCAGCGGAAATTATTCTTCCTTTTTCATCTACTAAGCCTATTCTGTCTCCATCGCCATCGTATAATAAACCAAAATCAGCACTTCTCTCAGCCACTTCTTTCTGCAACTCTTTAAAGTTCTCTGGATCGTGAGGGTCTGGCTGATGGTTAGGAAAATTACCATCAGGTTTTTTATAAAGAGTTAAAACGTCACAACCCAATTTTTGGAAAATTTTTTCAGGAATATCCCCACAGGCGCCATTACCAGTATCTAAAATAATTTTTAGAGGTTTTGATAATTTAATCTTAGAAGCAATGTAATCTATATAATCTTGAACTATATTCTTTTCAATAACTTTGGTCTGTCTTTCGCTTTTTTTAAGTTTATTTTCTAAAATCATATCCCGCATTTTATAAATACCTTTCTCTCCGATAATCGGAATTGCTTTTTCTTTTTGGATTTTTATGCCATTATATTCTTTACCTAAATGGGAAGCAGTAACCATCAAACCTCCATCTTTTTTATAATGAGTTATGCCAAAATAAAAAACCGGTACAGGGTACTTCTCCTAAATCAATGATATCTTTACCTCCTTCTTGAAGGCCTTTAACTAAAGCGTTTTTAAGAGATGAGCTGCTTAATCTACAATCCCTGCCAACAACTATTTCTTTAATATTTTTAAAAAGATTGCTAAAAGCTAAGCCAATTTTATAAGCCACCTCTTCGTTTAAATCTTGAGGATAAAGTCCTCTAATATCATACGCTCGGAAAAGATGAGGATTGATACTTCGGCTTTGCTCAGCATTAATCCTGAGCTTGTCGAATGGATTGATTTTCATACGAATTTATTATATCATACCTCTATGTCATTTTCAGTAGGTATCGTTGGTCTTCCTAACGTTGGTAAATCAACATTATTTAAGGCTTTAACAAAAAAACAGGTTGATATTGCTAATTACCCATTTACCACTATCTCCCCCAATGTTGGCATTGTTACTGTTCCTGATGAAAGATTAGAAAAAATCGCTGAAATCGTGAAACCCGAGAAAATTACCCCAACGATTATTGAATTTGTTGATATCGCTGGTTTAGTTAAAGGCGCGCATAAAGGCGAGGGATTAGGAAATCAATTTTTAGCTCAAATTAGAAATTGTGATGCCATTTTGGAAGTAGTCAGGGCTTTTGAAGACCAAAACGTTGAAAATGTAGCGGGGAAAATTGACCCCCAGAACGATATCGAAACAATAAAAACTGAACTTGAGCTGAAAGATCTGGAAAGCGAAGAAAAAGAAAATCTTTTAGGTAAAAAACCAATTATCTATCTTCTGAACACCAGTGATAAAAGTCAATATGAATCGCCGAAAATTAATCATTTGGCGATGAATCTTAAAGACGAACTGGAAATATCTGAATTGTCGGAGTTAGAAAAAAAAGAGTTAGGGATGGAATCTCAACTTGACCGATTAATCCTCGCTTGCTACAATATCCTTGATTTAATTACTTTTTATACGATAGCCGGCGGAAATGAAACTCGGGCCTGGACATTAAAACGAGGCTCCGCGGCGCCCGAGGCCGGTGAAAAAGTTCATTCTGATTTTAAGGAAAAATTTATCAAAGCAGAAATAATTCCCTATCAAAAATTGATAACAGCTGGTTCCTGGCAAATCGCTAAAGAGAAAGGTTTGATACAAATGGAGGGGAAAGATTATATTATTCAAGATGGCGACGTAATTGAATTTAAAATATGAGAAGCTACGAATTAACTTGCCTTATTTCTTCAAAATTATCAGAAGAAGAGGCGAAAAATTTATCAGCGAAAATAGAATCCCTAATCAAAGATGAGGAGGGAGTTTCGAGTGGGCTGAAAAATTTTATCAGAAGAAGACTTGCTACGCCGATAAAAAAAGAAGGGCAGGCCTATCTTTTAACCCTGGATTTTCATCTTGAGCCAGATAAATTAGAAATTTTCAGTAAAAGTTTGAAAAATCTGCCAGAGATTCTCCGATTCTCAATTGGAGGTAAAAAAGTGGCAAAGATTGAGCCACTTCGAGAAAAAATTCTACCCAAAATTAAAAAACCTCTTCCAGAAGTAGAAAAGGTGGGAATTGAAGAAATTGAGAAAAAATTAGAAGAAATTTTGGGCGAAATTTAAAAGTACAAAAGGTTGACCAGTCATCCAACTGGTCGCCCCGTTGAATGACGGGGCGAAATTGAAAAAATTGAAAAAAATTAGAAGAAATTTTGGGCGAAATTTAATATGAACCTCAATAAGGTCTTTTTAATTGGTCGATTGGTTAGCGACCCTGAAACGAGGTCAACTCCCCAAGGGCAATCTGTTTGCAGTTTTAGAATTGCCACCAACAGGGTTTGGACCAATAGGACGACAAATCAAAAACAAGAAAAAGTTGAATATCACAATATAGTTTTGTGGCGTCGTTTAGCAGAAATTGCATCCCAATACCTAACTAAAGGAAGTTTAGTTCTAATCGAAGGGAGAATCGAAACAAAGTCCTGGCAAGACGCTTCAGGAAACAAGCGATTTAGAACAGAAGTTATCGGGGAAAGAATGCAATTGGGTCCCCGGGCAGCCGGAAAGATTGTTCCGCCCGCTGCCGGCCCGGAAGAAGCTCCTTCTGCAGAAGCTCCCTCTGAAGAAATCCCGATTATCGAAGAGGAAGGAGAAGAAGAAATCGACGTCAAAGATATACCTTTCTAGAAATAATCAATGACTAATTTCTAATGACTAATCAAACCCCAAACCATAATGACCAAAATTAGAAATTCTGTCATTAGATATTGATTAAAAATTAGTAATTAGAAATTAGAAATTAGAAATTTTTAATTATGGATTGTTATTTTTGTCAAAAAGGAATAGAAGAAATTGATTTTAAAGATACCGAACTTCTCAAGAAGTTTATTTCTGGTCTGGCTAAAATCAGGGCAAAAAAAAGAACCGGTACTTGCTCTCAGCATCAAAGAAAACTGGCCAAAGCCATAAAAAGAGCAAGGCACTTAGGATTACTGCTCTCTACCACGAAATAGTATTTAGTATAAAGTATTTGGTATCTAGTATAACAAAAACTGCCCCTGGGCAGTTTTTGTTTAATCGATATTCCCCTATGTACTCTATACTATATACTAAATACTCAAAATTGCTTCTTTAATCTTCTTGACTATCTCCGGTTTTTCTTTTAAAAAAGCTTTCGCCCCTTCTATGCCCTGTCCCAATTTTATCTCTTCAAATTGAAGCCAACTGCCCGATTTCTTAACTGGGCCGAGTTTCAAACCAGTATTCAAAAGATCTGTCAAATAGGAAATCCCTTCATTATAATAAATGTCAAATTCAGTGATTTTAAATGGGGCGGCTACCTTGTTTTTAACAATTTTAGCCTTAACTCGATTCCCAACAATTTCATCTCCGTGCTTTATTTGACCAATCCTTCTTAAATCGATTCTCACGGAAGCATAAAATTTCAAAGCTAATCCGCCAGAAGTCGTCTCTGGATTTCCAAACATTACTCCAATTTTCATTCTGGTTTGGTTCAAAAATATCACTACCGTTTTGGTTTTGGCAACGATGCCAGATAATTTTCGCATTGCCTGACTCATCAACCTTGCCTGCAGACCAATCTGGAAGTCCCCCATTTCTCCTTCAATCTCGGCTTTCGGGGTCAGAGCCGCCACCGAATCAATAACAATGACATCGACTTCTCCTGAGCGAACCAAAGTTTCAACAATTTGCAAGGCCTGTTCTCCAGAATCAGGTTGGGAAATTAAAAGGTCATCAATATTAACCCCAATTCTTCTGGCATAATCCGGATCCAAAGCATGTTCGGCATCAACAAAAGCTCCCACTCCTCCTTTCTTTTGAGCTTCAGCTAAAATATGCAAGGCCAATGTTGTTTTGCCTGACATTTCAGGGCCATAAATTTCAATTACCCTGCCTCTGGGAATTCCTCCCACTCCTAAAGCCATATCCAAAGAGAGGGCGCCGGTTGGAATAACATCAACATCAACGGGCCTTACTTCTTTCAATTTCATAATCGCTCCGTCGCCAAACCTTTGTTTAATTTCTTCTATTGCCTCTTCCAAATCTTTTTTTCTCCGCCAGTTGGCGGATTTTCCTTTTTCTTCACCATATTTTAATTATACCACAAATTAGTTATTGATTATTATTTAAACTTTCTGCCATTCCTCGTTTTCTTCACCTTCACCTTTGCCTTCTTCCTGAAAGTAGATTTCTCTGGGTTTGGCCCCTTCGCCCGGTCCAACCACTCCCCTTTCCTCTAAAACATCAATAAGCCTGGCTGCTCTGGCATAACCGACCCTAAGATATCTTTGAAGAAGAGAAGCCGAGGCTTTTCTCGAACGAATAACCAATTTTTTGGCCTCTTCATAAAGAGGGTCTTCTCCCTCAAAAAAAGATTCTCCTCTCTCGGTTATCTCACCCGTCTCAACTTTTTCTAACTCCATTTTTAAACTTTCTTCAATTTCATTTTTAAAAATGGGAGGGAGGCCTTTCTTCTTAAAGAAGTCCATCACTCCCTTCACTTCCTTTTCTGAAACATAAGCTCCCTGGATTCTTCTTGGTTTAATCGTCTCGGACGAGAAATAAAGTAAATCGCCTAATCCTAAAAGCTTTTCTGCTCCGGCCACATCTAAAATTGTCCTTGAATCAACTTGACTGGCCACCTGAAAGGCGACTCTGGAGGTAATATTCGCTTTGATTAAACCGGTAATCACTTCAACCGATGGTCGCTGGGTGGCGACCACCAAATGAATGCCAACGGCTCTGGCCATCTGGGCGAGCCTGACGATTCCGGCTTCAATTTCCTTTCCTCGAGCAGCTATTAAATCAGCTAATTCATCAATAATAAAAACAATGTAGGGCATCAGATGATCGCCTCGCTTTGATGCTAGGTCATTGTAGAGAACGATATCCCTGGTTTTTGCCTCAGCCAAGACCCCAAATCTTCTTTCCATTTCCGAGGTCAACCACTTCAAAACCAGAACCGTCTTTTGAGCGTCGTAAATTACCGGGGTTAAAAGATGAGGAAGCTCTTGATAAACTGGAAATTCTACTCTTTTCGGGTCAATTAAAATAAGTCTTAAAATTTCTGGCGAATTCCGATAAAGAAGGCTTAAAATTAAGCTGTTAAGATAAATGGTCTTGCCCGTCCCGGTAGCTCCAGCGACTAAAAGATGGGGCATCCTTCCCAAATCAGCAAACACGGAATTGCCGGCGACATCTCTTCCTAAAACAATGGATAGGCTTGAAGATTGACCTTGAAATTCAGGAAGAGAAAGTAAATTCTTTAACCTTACCTTTGTTCTGATTTTATTTGGCAACTCAATCCCGACTAAAGCCTTGCCGGGAATAGGAGCTTCAATTCTGATCGGGTGCGTAGCCAAAGCCAAAGCCAAGTCATTGCTTAAAGCCGTAATTTTTGATAATTTCACGCCTTCGGCTGGTTTTAAGGTATATTGAGTAACGGTCGGACCAATACTGACATCGGCCATCTGGACGGGAATGCCGAAATTCTCTAAAGTTTTTTTAATAATTGTCGAATTTATCTGAACATCGCCGCCCGAGGCCTGTCCTTTATCCCCTTCTAAGAGATCCAGGGGCGGACTTTCGTATCCAATTAGCTTCAGCTTCTCTAAATCTTTTTCTGCGCCAGAAATTTCTTCTTTAAAAATTTCTTTCGGAGAGATTGAAGAAGAAATCGGCTCAACTTTTTTCACTTTAAATGCCGGAGCTACAAATATTCTTTTTACAAAATTAGAAACCGCCGAAGGTTTTTTCTCTTCCTTTTCAGAGACGCCGGCCTCTTTTGGCTTCGGGGATCTCAAAAGCTGAACTACAATCAAGAAGCCAACAACAAATAAGCTGGAAAAAATAACGATCGTCGCAATAAATCCGAAAAGTTTTAACAAGGGGGTGCTGATCAGATAACCCAATTCACCTCCGGTTTTTTGGTCTTTATTTAACGAGCTTAAAATTCCCGAAATTCCGAAAATAAAAATCAGTGCGCTCAAAATCAGCGGAAACCAGAAATGTTTAGATTTGGTTCTCAAAATAACAATTCCTGAGAGTAAAAAAAGTAAGGGAAAAGAAAAAAAAGTGTTGCCGACCAGAAAGAGAAGCGCCTTCCTAAAAAGTTCACCGGCAATACCGGCCAAATTAAAAAAGCTCAGGGTAATGATCAACCCCAAGACAATCATTAAAATTCCCCAAATCCATTTCTTGGTTTCGGGAGGCAAAGTGAAGAAACTTGTTTTTTTGGTTTTCTCCGCCAATCTTTTTATTTTTTTCTGGCTCTTTTTCTTGCCCATATCTCTTTTTAATATATCGGAATTTTAATCCGATGTATCAAGGTAGCGCGCGAGGAAGCGAAGCGACCGAGCGTCTATCTTATTCTAACACAGCCTATACTTTCTTAAAACCAGTGCCGACTGGAATTAATTTTCCGATAATAACGTTTTCCTTCAATCCTCTCAATTTATCTTCTTTTCCCTCAAGAGCTGCCCGAATTAAAATCCGCGAGGTCTCCTGAAAAGAAGCGGCTGATAAGAAGCTGTCGCAAGTTAAAGCCACTTTTGAGATTCCCAAAAGTAACGGCTGGGCAGTGACCGGCTCTTTCTTCTCTTTTTTCAAGCGATTATTTTCTTCTTGAAAAATTGATTTTTCAACTATCTCGCCCGGCGTAAAATGAGAACCTCCCTGGTCTTTAATCCTTAAACGGGAAAACATCTGACGGCAAATAACCTCAATATGTTTGTCGTGGATAATTGCTCCCTGAGAACAATAGATTTTTTGAATTTCTTTTATGATGTAATGCTTAGTTTCTTCAGCTCCGACAATCTTAAAAAGCTCTTTTAAATCGACTGCTCCTTCGCAGAGCTGTTGGCCCTTGGAGATTTTTTGTCCTCTTTCAACCCAAATTGCTACCTTTGGCGGAATATGATATTCAGTGATTTCTGGCTTCTCTAGTTTTGGTCCTTAGGTTATGGGTTTTGGATTTTTTACGGATAATTCTCGTCGGATGACGGGTGGTTTTAATTTTCACAATCCTAGAGCTCTCTTTTTCAATTATTTCCTCAACCTCTCCCTCAATTTCTGAAATTATGGCTTTGGCTACAGGCGGTCTGGCTTCAAAAACTTCGTCAACACGGGGAAGCCCCTGAGTAATATCAGCACTGCCAGCCACTCCGCCGGTATGAAAGGTTTTCAGGGTTAATTGCGTTCCAGGCTCTCCAATTGCCTGAGCCGCCACTACCCCCACCGCTTCACCCAATTTCACTAAGGAATTTTTCCCCAAATCCCAACCATAGCATTTTTGGCAAACGCCATATAAAGTATTGCAAGTCAAGGGGGAACGAACCTCAATTTCTTTAATGTCGGGGAAGGCTTCAATTTCTTTGGCTTTTCCCCAATTAATTATTTCTCCTTCTTTAACTAAAATTCGCCTCCCGGATTTGACGTCTTTTAAGACAACCCGGCCGATAATTTTCAAATTGAAATCCTGGCCGAGTTCTTTTGCTTCTTCTTTGGTAATTATTATTCCTTTTTCTGTTTTACAATCCTCTTCTCTGACTACAACCTCATGAGCGACATCCACCAATCTTCGGGTAAGATACCCGGCGGTCGAAGTTCTCAAAGCTGTATCAGCTGTCCCCTTTCTGGCTCCATGAGTAGAAATAAAATATTCCAAAACATCAAATCCTTCTTTGTAAGAACTTTTTACTGGCAACTCAATTATCTGCCCCATCGGATTAATAACCAAGCCCTTCATCCCGG
>CAVTZN010000004.1:0-96714 GCA_963739285.1 Candidatus Wildermuthbacteria bacterium | reverse complement strand
TGCCGTCGGCTTTGCCCTTAGTTTTGGGCATTAATTCAGCCATTACTTTCCCCATGTCTTTGATTTCTTTGGCGCCGATTTTCCCAATCGCTTCTTTAACTAATTTCTTGATTTCTTCTTCTGGTAATTGTTCCGGTAAATATTTTTCTAAAATTTCCAATTCGGCTCTTTCTTTATTCGCTAAATCTTCCCTTTTTCCTTTTTCAAACTCCAAAATCGATTCTCTTCTTTTTTTAGCTTCGGAAGAAATAACTTCAAGAACTTCCTCGTCTGTCAATTTTGATAACGCTTCCAATTTTTCTGGCGGCTCGGACTTTGAAAGCTTAGTCCTTTTTTCAATTTCTTTATTATGGATAGCCGAAGCCAATAACCGCAAAACCGAAACTAAAACTTCCTCGCCTTTTTTAAAGGCGTCTTTTAAATCATTTTGAATTTTTTCAAGTAGAGACATTTTTCTCACCCCCCCCCCAGTCTTTTAATTTCCGCCGAGTTTCTCAAGTTTTTCGTATTTTTTCCTTGATTCTTCTCTCCTCAGAGCTTTTTTCTTTTTCGCTGCTTTGCTGATTTTGGATTTATAAAATCTCGTTTTTCTCGCCCGAATCAAAATCCCGCTCTTCTGGACTCTTTGAGTAAAGCGACGAACTAAACTTTGTGCTGTTTCACGTTCTTTTTTACGAACTTCGAGAGCCATATTTCTTCTTTATTTAATCGGATGGATATCCTCGGAAAGAGGAGCTCCGCCAATCAAATGTAAATGAATGTGATCAACCACCTGGCCGCCGTGATGGTGAACTCTAAATAAAAGTTTGTATCCGTTCTCTGATATGCCGAAATCGTCGGCTATCTTTTTTGCGGCAAAAATCATTTCTCCCATCAATCCGGCATCTTCTTTTTTTATATCAACTATACTGGGGATATGTTTTTTGGGAATGAGTAAAATGTGAACTGGAGCCAAAGGATGGATATCTTTGAAAGCGATGACCTCGTCGTCTTCGTAAACAATGTCTGACGGTATCTCTTTATTAGCTATTTTACAAAAAAGGCAATCCATGTATTTCGTGTCATTTCTTTATTCTTTTTCTTATTTCTCTCACTGCTTTATCCAATTTGGCAACTTCCTGTTTTCCCGTGGCCATTTCCCTGATGATGACCGTTCCTTCTAAAGCCTCTTTCTGGCCCAAAATTAGAGTAAATTTCACTCCCAGCCTGTCAGCAATTCTCAACTGAGCTTTTAGAGAATCCCGGCCGAAAGATTCGGCGGCGGAAATCCCTGCCTCTCTAAAATCTTCAAAAAGCTTTAGACTCTTTCTTTTGGCCAAAGGGCCGAGCTGGGCCAAAAAAACCTTGGGCTGGGGAGCAACGGTCCTGAACTTGATTTCTTCTTTTTTTATCAATTCGACGATTCTCTCAATTCCAGCCGCCCCGCCGCAGGCTGGTATTTCTTTACCACTTAAAATCTTCACTAAATTATCGTACCTGCCCCCGCCCAATAAGGCGACTCGGGAAAAATCCTCGTTTTCTTTCTTTGTTTCTAAAAAAAATTCAAAAACGGTTTTTGTATAATAATCCAATCCCCGCACCAAATATGGATTCAAATGGTAAGGCAGTTCTAATTCATCTAAAAATTCCAAAACCTCTTTAAAATGCTTATGACATCCTTCGCAAAGATGATCGATTATCTGAGGAGCCTGTGATTTTACCGGTTGGCATTTTTCTTCTTTGCAGTCCAAAATTCTTAAAGGATTTTCCCTCAATCTTCTTCGGCAATCGGCGCAGAGAGAGACTTCTCTTCCTTTAAAATAACTGACTAAAAGTTTTTTGTAGTAAGCCCGGCAACTGGGACAGCCGATGCTATTTACTTCAATAATCAAATTTCTGAATTTCAGCTCTTTTAAAATATTATAAAAAATCTGGATAATCTGGGCATCGATTATGGGACTTTCTTCGCCAAAAATTTCAAAACCAAACTGCCAAAACTGGCGATAACGACCTGCTTGAGGATGCTCATACCGAAAAAAAGGACCGTAATGCCAAAGTTTTACGGGTTGGGGAAGATTTTGCATCCCTTGCTGGATATAAGAACGGGCTATGGGAGCTGTCCCTTCCGGCCTTAAAGAAACATAATCGCCGCCCTTCGTCCTAAAATTGTACATCTGCTTTTCAATAATATCTGTTGTCAAGCCAATTCCCCTTTCAAAAAGTTCGGTTGACTCGAGAATTGGGGTTTCAATTCGGGAAAAGCCATAAAAATTGGCCACATCCTCAACCACATTATAAAATTTTCTGAAAAAACAACCAATCCTCCGGCAAAATATCGTGCATCCCGGATGGCGTCTGATATATTTTTTTAGGTCGGCCGACTTTCGCCATAGTGGTATTTTAATAACTATAGTGTGGGCGCTTCAAATTTATCCACAGACCGTAAACGGCCACGCCCGCAGATAAGCTCTGCCAATAATATTTTCTTTGGGCACCGATCCCCAGCTTCTGGAATCAGATGAATGGAGCCGATTATCGCCCAGGACGAAATATTCATTTTCGGACAAAATAATTTTTGTAAAGCCGGCGGTCGTCAGTCCTTCCGGCAAATAACTAGACTCATTTAAAATTTGACTGTTAACCAAAACCTCTTCATTTTTTATTTCCACCGTTTCTCCGGGCAAACCGATTATTCTTTTAATATAGCGCTGGGAAGTATCATGTGGATATTTGAAAACGATTATCTCGCCACGTTCAGGCTGCCTAAATCGATATGACAGTTCGTCAATAATTAAATATTGCCCGTCATCAAAATTTGGCTCCATGGAGGCTCCTTTGACAAAAAATGGCTGAAATAAAAAATACCTGATGGGAATAACTATGGCCAAAGCGATGACAACAATTTTAAAGGTTTCCCAAAGAAAAGAAAGAAGTTTTTTCATAATACTGCTTTTATGATAGCATATTTTTTTATTTTACAATAGATGTGATAAAATGAAAAAACATGATCCTTATTGTTGGTCTCGGCAATCCCGGGGAAAAATACGAAAAAACACGACATAATATCGGTTTTAGGGCGGTCGATGAAATCGCCGCCAATTTTCAATTTCCCTTAATTGCAGGGCAATTACAAGGAGGCGGGAAGCGCCGACTGGTTTGTCTTTTCAAATTTCAAAAAATTTTCAATGCTCAAATTTCTAAAGGAGAAATCTCAGGGAAAGAGACAATTTTAGCCAAACCTCAAACCTTTATGAATCTTTCCGGCAAATCAGTCAAAATACTAACTAAAACCTATAACCTAGAACCTGAAAACATAATTATAGTTCACGACGATATCGACCTGCCTTTAGGAAAAATTAAAATAGCAACCGGCCGCGGAGCAGCCGGCCACAAAGGCGTAGAATCAATAATTAAAGCTTTGGGGACAAAAAATTTTGTCAGGTTTAGGATCGGAATATTGCCAAAATCAGGGAAACCTAAAAATCCCGAAAAATTCGTCCTTCAAAATTTTAATAAGGAAGAAGAAAAAATTATTAATGAAGTTATAAAAAAATCCGCCGAAGCGGTTGAAACGATTTTAAAAGAAGGACTGGAAAAAACGATGAACAAATATAATAAATGAAAAACCGGGGCAACGACTTGAACGTTGTAATCCCCGGTCATAATCTAGTTACCTCTCTTTTTCTCTTTTTTGCCGAGACATCTTCTGCTCTGCTCTTTCCACCATATATCGTATAGTATCTCCTTCATCGCCCAATCCAGTCGCCCCCCAAGTATAAATTTGGGAAGATTTTTTGAATACGCTTGACGACCTTTTCTGCGCCATCTAAGTCTGTATCAGGAAAAAGTAGGGCAAATTCGTCAGCCACCGTCGCCGTGCCATCTTGTGCAAATATCGAGAGGTCGGATATTTGCGGATATGGCCCTAGAGAGCTTCTTTAAAAAAGAATCTCCGGCCTTATGTCCCTTGGTATCGTTGATTTCTTTTAGCCCGTCCGCATCAATAAATACCAAGGAAATAACTTGCCCGCCTTTCCGGGCACGATTTACCAGACGTTCGGCCAATCGATTAAACTCCCTCGGCGTCAAAGCCCCTGTCAATGGATCTCTGATATTAAGAAGATCGGGGTGACGAAATGCTATCAAGGCAGCGTTAAATCTTTTTATCATTCCACTTCTCCTTCATTATTTACTTGTGGAGAGCTACCAAATTAAGATATTTCGCCCTCCAGTCTACCTGCGAGCGCTATAGATTAAAAGCAGAAACTTTTATCCATAACCTAAGGCCCTAAGTATTAAGGAGGGATAACTTAGATTTCATCCCCCCGCCTTCTCTAAAGAGAGGGCGGGGTTAAGCCACTCGCAGATAGACTGGAAGGTAAAAATAGAATCAAGCCCTCCGAATATTGTATTATAGTATAGTTTAATTAAAATGTCAAGGTTTAAAAATGACTGAAAAAATAAAAACGATTTCAATAAACGAAAAAGAATATCCCGAACTTTTGAAAGGAACTAAAAATGCGCCGAAAGTCCTTTACTGTCGAGGAGAAATAAAAAGTAAGGAAAATTGTTTTGCAATTGTGGGAACGAGAAGATTTTCAAGCTCATGGAAAGAAATGGCTTTGGAAATTGCCGGAGATTTGGCTGAAGCAGGTTTAACTATTGTTTCAGGATTAGCGCCGGGAATTGATACTTTTGCCATCAAGCAGTGGTTGAAAGGAATAAAAGGACAATTGCGGTTTTGGGAACCGGTTTAGACGAAAAAAGCATTTATCCCCAATCGAATTTAAAATTAACCGAAAAAATTATTGAAACTGGCGGTTGTTTAATTTCCGAATATCCGCCAGGAACACGGGGAACTAATTTTACTTTTCCACAAAGAAATCGGATTATTTCCGGCTTATCTTTGGGAGTTTTAGTAATAGAGGCCAAAGAAAGGTCGGGCGCTCTAATTACTGCTGAGTGGGCCAAAAAACAAGGAAGGAAAATTTTCGCCGTTCCCGGCCCAATCCATTCGTCTACTTCGAAAGGACCGCATAAACTAATTAAAGAAGGGGCAAGGCTGGTTGAAAATGCTAATGATATTTTAGGAGAACTAAATTTGCCTTTGATTACGACCACCCGGCTTCACTGAGGGGAGAAACAAAGAAGAAATTTCAATTTTAGAGTCCTTAAAAGAAAAGTCTTTATATGTTGATAAAATTATTGAGAAGACGGAATTACCAGCTGCCAGCGTCGCCAGCACTCTTGCAATTTTAGAAATAAAAGGTAAAGTAAGAAACTTAGGGGGAAATATTTATGCAATTAGTCATCGTTGAAAGCCCAACAAAAGGCAACACTATCCAAAATTTTCTAGGATCCGAATATAAGGTTCTTTCTTCTTATGGCCATATTCGGGATTTGCCAGAAGATGAATTTGGCATTGATTTAAAAAATAATTTTAAGCCAAAGTACATTATCATTCCCAAAGCGAAGAAAACCGTCCGGCTCTTGAAAAAAGAATCTCAAAAAGCAAATTCAACAATTTTGGCCACTGACGAGGACCGAGAAGGAGAGGCAATCGCTTATCATTTAACCAAAGCCTTGAATTTAAAAAACCCGAAAAGAATTGTTTTTCATGAAATAACCAAACAGGCAATTGAAGCGGCTTTTAAAAATCCTCGGGAAATTAATCTGAATTTAGTTGACGCCCAGCAAGCCAGAAGGATTTTGGACAGAATTGTCGGTTACAAATTATCTCCTTTTTTATGGAAGAAGGTTGTCAGGGGTTTGTCAGCCGGAAGAGTCCAATCAGTAGCAGTTCAGATCTAGTTGCGGAACGTGAAAAAGAAATTCATAATTTTGTTCCCCAAGAATATTGGACCATCGTCGCTCTCCTCAAAGCGCTAAACGTCAAAAATCAAAAGTCAAAATAATGAATTTGATGCTTTACTCATCAAAAAAGATGGAAAAACAATACCGAAACTGGGAATTAAAACAAAAAAGGAGGCGGATAAAATTGTTAAGGATTTAGACGGGGCGGAATATAAAGTCGTAAATATTGAGAAAAAAGAATCTAAAAGGAATCCTCTGCCGCCTTTTACGACTTCCACTCTGCAACAAGGAGCCTGGCTGAAATTCAAGTTTCCGGCAAAATTCACGATGAGTATCGCCCAGAAGCTCTACGAAAAAGGATTCATCACCTATCACAGAACCGATTCTTTAAACTTAAGCGATTCATCGCTCTTGGCTGCCAAAAATTTTATCATTGATCAATACGGTCAAAATTATTGGGCAGGATTTTTAAAAAGATATAAGGCAAAAGGCAGAGCCCAAGAAGCTCATGAAGCAATCAGACCGACATATCCCGAAAGAGAACCAGACAAATTGAAAGTTGATGAAAAATTAGACGATAAGCAATTTCGGCTTTACGATCTGATTTGGCGGAGATTCATCGCTTGCCAAATGAGTCAAGCCATTTTTGATTCGACAACAGTTGATATTTCGGCCAAAAATTATACATTTCGGGCAACTGGCCAAATTTTAAAATTTGATGGTTTCTTAAAATTCTATCCAATCAAATATGAGGAAAACGAACTGCCACTATTAGAAAAAGAAGAAATTTTAGAACTAATAAAATTGATTCCTTCCCAGCATTTTACCCAACCTCCCCCTCGGTACACTGAAGCCACTTTAATTAAGACTTTGGAAGAATACGGCATCGGCAGACCCTCAACTTATGCGCCGATTTTATCAACAATTCAAGAAAGAAATTACGTAAAGAAAGATGAGAATAAAAAATTCCAACCAACCGAAATCGGTCATTTTAGTTAATGATATTTTGGTTGAACATTTTCCGAAAATTGTGGATGTCGGATTTACCGCAAAAATGGAAGAAAGTTTAGATGAAATTTCTCAGGGAAAAGAAAAATGGGTTCCCGTAATCAAGGAGTTTTACGAGCCATTCATTGAAAACCTGAAAGCAAAAGAAAAAGAAGTCCCCAAAAAGAAATTAACGGAAGAGACCAAAGAGAAATGTCCGGAATGCGGCAATCCATTGGTCATCAGGATGAGCAAATACGGAAAATTCTATGCCTGTTCCCGCTTTCCCAAATGCCGTTATAAAAAAGATATTCCAGAAACAATCGGCGTAAATTGCCCGAAATGCAAAAAGGGCGAAATTTTTTTAAAAAAGATTAGGGCTGGAAAGTTTTTCTATGGCTGCTCGAATTATCCAAAATGTAATTTTGCTCTCTGGGACAGGCCGACCGGAGAAACCTGTCAAAAATGCGGCTCATTAATGGTCAAAACTAAATGGGGAAAAATAAAATGCTCGAACCGGGAATGCAAAGAACCCTTGAACTAACTCATAATTTGAATTAACTCATAATTTTATCTATAATAAATTGTTTCAGGGTCATGTCTAACGAATTAATCCAAAAAATTGCCAGCTCTTATCCGGAAAAGGATATAATTTTAAAAGCTTTTGATTTTGCCCAAAAAGCTCATGCTGGTCAAAAAAGATTTTCTGGCGAAGATTATATTATTCACCCTCTTAAAGTAGCTGAAACCCTGGCTAATTTAAATCTTGATCAAAAGACAATTATGGCCGCTCTTTTACATGATGTTGTCGATGATACCGAAACTCCCCTGGAAAAGATTGAGGAGGAATTCGGAAAAGAGGTTGCGACTTTGGTAGAAGGGGTATCAAAATTAGGGAAAATCCGCTACCCAAAAGAACCTCTGGAAATTCAACCGATAGAAAAGCAAGTAAAAAAGCCCATTGACGTCCAGGCTGAAAACTTGAGAAGGGTCTTCTTTGCCATGGCCAACGATCTTAGGGTCATTTTAATAAAGTTGGCTGATAGGTTGCATAACATGGAGACTTTAAATCATGTCCCGGAAGAAAAACAGAAAAGGCTGGCGCTGGAAACTTTGGAAATTTTCGCTCCCCTGGCCAACAGATTGGGAATGGGAGAAATAAAGGGAGATTTGGAAGATTTGGCCTTCTCTTACCTCTATCCGAAAGAATATAAATGGCTGATGGACAACGTTAAAGAGAGATACGAAAAGAGAAAAAAATATCTTGAGAAGATAAAACCTAGCTTGAAAAAATTTTTAGGCAAGGAAGGAATTGTTCCAATCAGCATTCAATCAAGGCCAAAATCTTATTTTAGTCTTTATCAAAAACTTTTAAGGTATGATATGGACTTTGAAAGGATTTATGATTTGGTTGCTTTAAGAATTATCGTTAAAGACGTCAAAGAATGTTATGCCGTCTTGGGAGTTATACATAAACATTGGCGACCTCTGCCGGGGAGAATCAAGGACTATATCGCCTTCCCCAAACCAAACGGCTACCAAAGCTTACATACCACTGTCTTTTGCGAAGGAGGGAAAATAACTGAAATCCAAATCAGAACTCCAAAAATACATCGAGAAGCCGAATATGGTATCTGTGCTCATTGGGCTCAAAAAGAAAAGATTACTCCTCTTCAGCAAAAAAAGAAATTTGCCTGGGTAAAAGAGCTGAATGGCTGGCAAAAGGAAGTATCCAAATCAAAAGAATTTTTGGAAGGTTTAAAATTTGATTTTTTTAAGAATAGAATTTTCGTTTTCACTCCCAAGGGCGATGTTGTTGATCTTCCAGAAGGAGCTACCCCCGTTGATTTTGCCTATCGGGTTCATACCGAAATCGGCAACCATTGTGCGGGAGCAAAGGTTAACGGGAAAATTGTCTCGGTTTCTTCTCTTTTAAAAAACGGGGATGTGGTGGAAATTTTGATTGGCAAGAATAAAAAGCCCAGTCGGGATTGGCTAAAATTTACAAAAACTAACCTAGCTCGTTCTCATATTAAAAAAGAATTTGAGAGAGGGTTCTTTGGAAATTTAACGGAAAGTATTTCTCCAAAAAGGATAGTTAAAAAAATATTCAGAGTTAAAAAAGCTCCGGTTGCTGCGCCGACAGCCAGCCCTTCTAAAATTGTGGTCGTCGGCGGAGAAATCGGAATTTCTTTTTCTTTGGCAAAATGCTGCAAGCCTCTTCCGGGAGACGAAATCAAGGCATATATAACAAAAAATAAGGGAGCTTCTATTCATAAAATATCTTGTGAAAATTTCAAAAGAAGTGAAAAAAAATGGCCAGAAAAAGTGACCAAGGCCGAATGGTCCCGATGATAGATTGCCGCGGTGGCGGAATGGCAGACGCACAGGTTTCAAAAACCTGCGAGAGTAATCTCATGAGAGTTCGACTCTCTCCCGCGGCACACACAAAAAACCGGATATAATAAAATTGTGAAAGGTGGCATATCTTTATGCTCAACCAAAAATCAAAATATCTACAAATTGCTTTCAACCGTTCTCTTAATGAAGTAAAAAATATGATTGCTATGCTTGCCTTCTTCAGAAAAAATAATTATTGAAGCCGGAACTCCTTTGATCAAAAAATATGGGAAGAAAGGCATTGCCGCACTTAAAAAATTGGTGGAGCGAAAAAATACAAAAACCAGGATATATTGTCGCTGATTTGAAATGTATGGATAGAGGTTCAAGAGAAGTTGAAGCAGCTGCCGAAGCCGGCGCTTCTGCGGCCACTTGTTTAGGTTTGGCGCCGATTGAAACCATAAATGAATTTATTAAAGAATGCGAGAAAATCAACATTGATTCAATGATTGATATGATGAATATTGAATTTCCATTTGAAATTTTACAAAAATTAAAAAAACTTCCAACTATAGTTGTTTTACACCGCGGAGTAGATGAAAACGAAAGAAACAGGGAAAAACAAATACCGCACGATCAAATTCATCGGATAAAAGGAACTTACGGCAATATTTTAATATCGGTTGCCGGTGGAGAAACGCCGCGCGATGTTATCAGAACTTTTTTCAATGATTCTGATATTGCGGTAATCTGGCGTTCTTTTTACGAAACGCCGGAAAATACCGCTAATTTAGCGCAAGAATTTTTGAAATTGATTAAATAATATGATTTTAGAAAAACGAAAAAAATATCTTCATATCGCTCTCAATAGTACTCTTGAAGAAGCAAGAGAAATTATTTCGCAACTTCCGATTTCGGATAGAATTTTAATTGAAGCAGGAACGCCTTTAATAAAAATATACGGAACAGACGCTATTTCGCAAATAAAAGAAATGGCTCCTGCTGGAACTTACATAGTTGCCGATAATAAATGCGCGGATTTAGCGGCGCGCGAAGTAGAAATGATGGCTAATGCCGGCGCCAATGCGGCAACCTGTCTTGGAGTCGCGCCCATTGAAACAATTGATAATTTCATAGAGGAGTGCCAAAAATTTAACATTGATTCAATGATTGATATGATGAATGTTGAAAACGCTCTTTCGGTTTTAAAGAAATTAAAAAAACTCCCCAATGTAGTGATATTGCATAGGGGCGTTGACGAAAGCGAATTTTCAAAAGAAAAACAAATTCCTTATTATCAAATAAAACAGATCAAGGGAAATTATAATGTTCTAGTTGCTGTGGCTGGCGGAGATACTATGAGAGAAGTGCAACGAGCAATTTTTAACGACGCTGACATTGTCGTTGTCTGGAAAAATTTTTATCAACCCAGCTCTGAAACCGCTCAATTAGCTAAATCATTTCTCAAAGAAATAAAATAACAGATTTTTACTTGTTCTATTGAATAGCTTAATTCCTTCAATTAATTTTCTACCGTTGCCAGGCTTTATTGTTTGGGAGATTGCCTTGATTCCTTCTAACACTTCAACCGGTAATGCAAAAATAACTGTTTTTGATGGATCCGGATTTATTTTTTCGATTGTCTGTAAAGTTCTCATTGAAAGACCGCCCGGAGTTGAACTAAGAACTTGAGCCGCTTGCGCTAATCGTTCTGAAGCCTGAAATTCCCCTTCTGCCCTGATAATAATAGCGCGTCGTTCTCTTTCAGATTCAGCTTGTTTCGCCATAACGCGCTTCATATCAGCAGGCAAGTTCAATGTCCTGTATTTTTATATCCGTAACTAATATACCCCATGATTGAGTAGCCGCTACAACAATTTTTTGAATTTCTTCCGCTATTTTTTCTCTTTCCGAAAGCAAAGAGTCAAGTTCAATACCACCTATAACATCTCGAAGGGCGGCTTGAGCATATTGAGAAACAGCAAGAGTATAATCTTTAATATTCAAAATTGCGTTTTCTGCGGATTGCACCTGAAAATATACAACCGCATTTATTCCAACCGGCACATTATCTTTTGTAATAACTTCCTGCTGTGGAATATCGGTGGTCGTTATACGTATATCAATCTTTATCATTCTTTGAAAACCAATCAAGAAGCCAAGTTAAACCCGGTTGTCTTAGTGCTTGTATATTTCCCAAGCGTCAATACAACGCCACGTTCATATTGATCAATAATCCTCAGGCCAAGGAGGACAAAGAAGACGACAATTATAATTGGCCAAATTAAAAGCATTTCCATATGATTTATTATAGCACAAGCTTTGGCAATGCAATAGTCAAGTCTTGTGAATTTTTTAATTATTACACTCAACCAATTTCATTATACAATACCTAACAAAATTTAACAATAGCCACCGCAAATTTTGGAAGTAAGCTGACGAAAATGGAGGAGAGTTAGGGGGATTTTGCCCGCGAGCTATTCGTAAAGCCCTTCCATCCCTCTCGTTCGGAGCGGAAGCCGAGCAGAGTTGAATAATTGCACAAAAAACCGCCCTTCGGCGGTTTTTTACGAAACATTTATTCTTTTTTAATTATTTTATTAAAATTTTCTTAAAAGTTTATTTATCAACCACCCAGAAAACATTCCTACGATTAATCCACCCAAAATATCCAACGGCCAGTGAACGCCGACAAATATCCGTGCGATTGAAATCAAAAAGCTGGCGACGAAAAACAAAATGCCAGCTTTTTTATTATAGGCATAGACAATCGTTGAAATGGCAAAAAAGACAGCGGCGTGACCGGAGGGAAAAGAAGCGCTCAACTCGTGAGGCAAAAGAAGATTGACTTGATTTTCCACAAAAGGTCTCGGCCTCTCCCAAATCCAGCGAATAATATCAATAATTACAAATCTGGCTAAAACTGCGGCTCCAAATGCCTTCAAGGGCATTGACCAGTATCTCTTAAACTTTTTTACAAGAAAGAGAAGTAAAAAGAAAATTAAAAAATATCCGAAATATTCGGCGAAAAAAACCGCCAGCTTATCTAAGGCGGGCCATTTTCCGGCTAATTGATTAATTTGTTGAAAAATATAGAAATCCACTATTGATTGAGTTTAACCAAATTTTCAAGCAGATAAGCGACGGTCAAGGGACCGACTCCGCCCGGAACCGGCGTAATATAGCTTGCCTTTTTTGAAACTGATTTAAAATCAATATCGCCGACTGATTTCCCTCTTTTGACGCTTGTTCCGGCATCAATCACTATCACTCCCCTTTTGACCATTTTCCCGGTAATTAAATTAGGCTTCCCGACTGCCGAAATTAAAATGTCGGCTTTTTTTGTAAAAGAAGGAGTATCTTTTGTAAATTCGTTTAAAACCGAGAGAGTAGCTTTTTCTTTTAAGAATTGGGTGGCTAAGGGAAAACCAACCAATCTGCCTGCTCCGACGATAACAACATTTTTTCCTTTTAGTTTAATTTTGTAATTTTTCAAAAGACGCAAAATTCCATTAACGGTTGGCGGCGAAATTTTAAAGACCCCTTGATAAAATTTCCCTAAACTTTTTTCAGACAAAACATCAATGTCTTTTTCTTCGAGAATTAAATTTAAAAATTCTTCAGGGGAAAATTTCGGAGGCAATGGTAATTGAATAATAATTCCTGAATTTATCGGATTTTTAACAATTTTCTTAATTTCTTTTTTAAAATCCGAAACGCTGATTTTTGCCGGAAATTTATATAACTTAAAATCAATCTCAACCTTTTCACAAGCTTTTTTCTTTTGATTAATGAAAATTTGAGAAGTAGGATTTTCGCCAACCTGAATTACCGCCAGTTTTAATTTTAAACGACGGTTTTTAATTTCCTTTTTAAGGGTCGCTAAAATTTTTTCTGACAAGTTTTTGCCATCAAGGATTTTCATAAAATAGCCGGGATAGGAAATTTTTTGCTAAATTCTAAAACTTGCTGCTTGATTTTTAAAATCTCCTCATTTTTTCTCATTTCCTCCTTGAATTTCTTAAGACACTCTCTTTTTTCTTCTTTGTCTTCTGGCAATTTGTAGGTTTTAATTTCATTAACTACTTGAGCTATCCAATCGGCAATTGTTTTCATTTCTTCCTCTTTCATTCCTCTCGTAGTAATGGCTGGTGTACCTAATCTTACCCCGCTTGGGAAAAAAGGCGTGGAAGGATCTTCAGGTATAGTATTTTTATTTGCACGTAATCCCCGCCATATCTAATTGGCCTCCTGCAAAAATGACCCCATTCCTTTCCCATAAGGTGTCAAATCAATCAGTATCATATGATTATCTGTGCCGCCGGAAACAAGTTTTACTCCTTTTTTCATCATTTCTTCGGCTAACGCCTTAGCATTTTTTACAATTTGTTTTCCGTATTCTTTAAATTCCGGTTTTATCGCTTCTTCTAAGGCGACGGCGATGGCTGCTGTCTGGTGATTATGAGGCCCTCCCTGGACATCCACCGGAAAAACAGCTTTATCTATTTTTTCGCCCAGCGCAGGATCCTTTTTAAGCCCTTTTTCGGTAAATAATTATTCCTCCCCTTGGGCCACGTAGAGTTTTATGAGTAGTTGTCATCACTATATCTGCCCAGGAAAAGGGCTTTTATGAACACCGGCAATAATTAAACCGGCAATATGGGAGATATCTGCCAGAAAATATGCCCCCGTCTTTTTAGCGATTTGGCTAAATTTTTTAAAATCGATTTTTCTTGGGTAAGCAGTGGCGCCACACATAATCAATTTTGGCTTTTATTTTCTGGCGATTTTTTCAATCTCTCTATATTAATATACCTCTTTTTTATCTAATGGTAATGAACTACCTTAAAATTTTCCAGAAAGACTAACTTGACAGCCATGCGTAAGGTGGCCTCCCTGAGTTAAATTCAAACCCATAATCTTATCGCCAGGATGAAGTAATGCTCGATAAACAGCGGAGTTTGCCGGGGATCCTGAATATGGCTGGACGTTCACGGCCCATTTTTGAGAGCTAAACCAAAAACTTTTTTCGCTCTCTCTTCGACAAATTTTCAACTTGTCAATATTTTCTTTCCCAGCGTAATATCTTTTATAAGGCCGGCCTTCGAATATTTTGCTACGAATAGAACTCAAAGCTTCCTAACCGCTTTTGAGGGATAATTTTCCGAAGGAATCATTTCCAACGTCTCTTCTTCGCGTTTGTTTCTTTATCAATAAGTTTTGCAATTTGGGAATCGATTTTTTTAATAAGACTAATCATATTCTTAGATTAGCATCAACTTTTATCTTTTGCCAGTCTTTTATAGCTTCTTTTTGATGAAAATAGGCTGTTATCGCAATCATGGCCGCGTTGTCGGTACAGTATTTGGTATCTGGTATTAAGTATTTAGTATTTGGCATTTCCTTTTCAATTCTCTCTTTTAATTGTTTGCGTAGTTCATCGTTGGCAACGACGCCGCCGCCTAAGATAATTGATTTTGCCCTAAAATCTTTAGCCGCTTTAATAGTTTTATGAATCAAAACATCAATAATTGCCTGCTGAATTTCTTTACACATCTCTCGGATATATCCTTTTGATTTTCCGATTTTAGGAGTCTGACTTCTAAAATCATATAAAACTGCGGTTTTTAATCCAGAAAAACTGAAGTCGTAGTTTTTTTGATAAATCATCGGCCGCGGCAATTTGATTTTGACATCTTGATTTTGTATTTAGCAGTTTCGGCGACGATTGGACCGCCGGGGTAGCCGAGCCCTAAAATTCTGGCTGCTTTATCAAAACATTCGCCGGCTGCATCATCTCTGGTTTCGCCTATCAGTTTGTATTGGCCGATATCTTTCATCAAAATCAATTGAGTATGTCCCCCACTAACAATTAAACAAACTGCTGGAAATAATTTCTGGTTTCGGGCTTCGGATTTCGGATTTTCGTCAATGAAATTGGCGAGTATATGAGCTTCGATATGGTTTACAGGAATAATTGGTATTTTAAATTTTTCAGCCAAATCTTTAGCAAAATTTACTCCTTGCCATAAACAAGGTTCCAATCCTGGTCCCACCGTGACCCCAATTAAATCAATTTGCTTATTCTGAGTTTGCCGAAGGGCTTTTTTGAAAACAAGGGGCAAATTTTGTTGGTGCTCTCTTTTGGCTAAAAAAGGATAAACTCCGCCATATTTAGCATGGAGTTTTACCTGCGAAGAAACCACATTACTAACAATTTGCAATTTCCAATTTTCAATTTGCAATAAGGCAATGCAGGTGTCGTCGCAAGAAGTATCAATTCCTAAAATTGTCATAATCTTAAAATTTTCGGTGGCGAAACCGTTAAATCTATAACAGTTGAGGGTTTACTTTTTGGTAAATCCCCGGCAGAAATTACTAAATCGGGCTGATCTTTTTCTTGCCCTGAGCCAAGTCGAAGGGTAAATTGTCTTAGAATTTCTTTTATTTTTGTTGAAGCTGGTTTTCCAGAAATATTGGCCGAGGTTCCGGCTAGGGGACGATTTAATTTTTTGATTAACTAATAATTAATTTATAATTTGGAATTCTTAGACCAATTGTTTTTTTATCAATGGTAAATATTTTCTGGACTTTTCTTGGTTTTAAAACTATGGTTATTCTTCCTGGCCAAACTTTTTTCAAAAATTTCTCTTGTTTTTTATTAATTTTGGCTAAATTTTTTGCCATTTTTATATTTTTTACAAAAACGGGAATTGGTTTTCTTGGGGCGTTTTTTTATTTTAAAAATCTCCTCAACTGCTTTTTTATTCGTGGCATCGCAAATTAATCCATAAACCGTATCAGTCGGGCAAATTATAACTTTGCCTTCTTTGATTGATTCTACCGTTATTTTTATTATTTCCTTAAAATTTTTCTTTGTGATTTTTAAAATTCTCATATTTTTATTTTAATCTAAAATTCAATAAATAAAAAGCTGGCGGCGAAGCCGCCAGCTAATTCGATTCTATTCGCAAATTAATTCTTTTTCAAAATCTTATCTAATTGTTTTAGATTTTTTATTGAGAAATCGATATTTTTATCATTAGGAAGTTTTGTGTATTTTCCTTCGCCGCGATTAATTCTTATCGTTATCACGTTTGGAAAAATCTTTTTAACTTTTGAAAGCGTTTGGGGATTATCTTCGACAAAAATTGTCTTTCCTTTATTTTGAAAAATCTTTTTAGAAGGCTTTAATTTATTAATATCTTGGGTGATAATTATTCTTTTTAAAAACCTTCTAATTTTTGAAGCCTTAATTTTGTCCTTTTGAAATTTTTCCTCTCCGTATGAAAGTAAAATAGAGTCGGCGTTCTCACGCCATCTCTTTAAAAACCAGATTGTGTCGGGATATAAAAAGTTAGGAGCTTTATTTAAAACGATTTTAAAAGCCCTTTCTAATTTTTTGAGGGAGATTTCCGACCCTGCCTTTTTAATTAACTGAAACTGTATCTTGGGCTTGTAATCTCTGCCCCGACCCTTTGATTTCTCAAAGGTTTCCTGAAATAAATTTCCTTCTACTCCAATTTTTCTAAAAGATTCTTTTAGGGCAAAATAAAGCTTTTTTGCCGAAAACAAAGTATGGTCAAAATCAAAAATGAGTATCATGGTTCTTATTTTATCTCAAAATTTCTAAAAATAAAAATGGCTGGAGAGAAGGTCTCCAGCCATAAACATTTGTCTTGCTTACTTGCCGTATTTTTTCAGCACGGCATCAATTTCGCCTAAGGCCTCGGGATTTTCACCGAGCCCAAACATCCGTTGCATAAATGGCCCCTCTACGGCCCGCGGTTCGGCAATCACCACATTAGACAACGAAGCCCGTTCCAGCGGGGTTATCTCGTCTCTCTCTGTATAGAGAGTAACCGCACCCCGCACAGAAATATGGGGAGCGAGGGGGTCGTCCTTAAAAACTATCCGGGCGTCCCTAAAAATCCTGCTCATATGATCCGGGCTACTCACGCAGATGAACTTTTGTATCTTTAACTTTCGTTCGTGGAATAGTTGAGCCGCGGCCCGCAACTCCTCGAGGGTATTTACCGGCCGCTCAGGTCCATCAATTACTTCAAATGCGCTGGATATTTTTGCCCGAATTCTGCTCAATGAAAATCTTCTTAGCGCATAAAGAATAGTGAATTCTTTTAGCGCATCAAGCAGGGAAAAGAGCAAGTTGTTCATGCATAAACCGCTGCTTGTCCACGCACCGCCCGGCTCAGTTTTGCCGATTGAAGAGCCAAAAAGTATAAGATGCTCGGCATCTTCTTCCAGTGCCACAGCCACTGCTGTCGGAATTCTCCCCGGCTTATCCGGCGGCACTCCCCAGACAACATAGTCCCAATTCTTCTCGTTCGCATTATACGCGTGCAATAGCACAGCTGTTTTAAGTTTTCTCACAGCGCAACCTCCTTTCTCAGATTATTTTTCGCCTTCCCAATATAGATTTAAAAAGAGGGCTTTTACCCTCCGAACCAAAATTAGTTTAACAATTTTAAATTCTTTTGTCAAGAATATTTTTTTATTCCTTTAAATTCAGTGTAAAAATTTATATTATCTTCGATATTTTCAAGAACAACTGAATTGGGACCAATTTGGCAGTTTGAGCCAATCAAAATGCCAGGCATTAAAGAACAATTAATACCAGTTTTGGAATTCTCGCCCATAATTACTCCTAAAGAATCTAAACCAGTGCCAATTTTTTCTCCCTTAACAGCTGATTTAACTTCTCCCCTATCAATTCTAACATTGGCAATAATTGTTCCTGCCCCCAACCGACATCCTTTGCCAAAAATTGAATCGCCAAAATAACCGGAATGTGATGGACGTCTTCTTGAAAAATTGAACGAGTAACTTCGGCAAAAGCACCGATTAAAACATTGTTTTCTAAATTGGTATATTCTCGAATTAAAGAATTGTTGCCAATAACGCAATTATCTCCAATATAACAAGGCCCTTTAATCACTGCCCCTTCAAAAACTTTTGTATTTTCGCCAATATAAACATTCCCTTCAATTATAACGTTTTTTGAAATTTGGGCTGATTTTTTAATTTCTGTTCTTAAAAATTTATCCATTAGTAATTTATTCGTTCTGAATAAGTCCCAAGGATATTTTAAAGAAGGAACTTCCATTTGCGTGATAACTATACGAACATCATTCTCTTTCATATATAAACTGAGAGCATCTTCAAAAGCATATTGGTGTTCGGAAACTCGTTTATAATAATCTAAAAAGTTTTTGGGTAAAAGATAAGTTCCAATTACTCTAATATCTGATGGTTCTTTTCCTTTTTCTGGTTTTTCAATAATATTTTTTACCTTATCACCGTCTAAATCAACAATTCCAAAAAGCCAAGGTTTATCTGTTTGGATTCCGAACAAAACAAGGTTAACACCAGATGATTTTTGTTTTCCAAACAAAAATTCTGCGTATCTTCCACCGTCAATTCTTTCAGCATTTGAAACAAAAAATTGTTTTTGTAAAAAATCTTTAGCTTGGAAAATAGCATCTCCCATTCCTTTTGGCGTTTCTTGGATAACATAATGAGTATTTAATCCTAAATTATAATTTTTAAATTCCTCTTCTACATCCTTTTTTGGACCTTGAATAATTACTAAATCATTTGTCCCTACCTGCTTTAAACCTTCAATTGTGTGCCAAATCAAAGGCCGGCCCATTATTTTAAGAAGGGATTTGTGTCTTTGATTTAATGGCCAGAATCTTGAAGATTCGCCGGCTGCTAAAATTACCGCTTGCATAGTTTTAATAAAATTTTAGCTAATTTATCTGAATCGTGGAGAATCATTGTCCTATTATTTGCTCTTTTAACTAAAATATCTGCTGGATTTAATTTGCGAATTTTGCGGTTTATAACGTCTGCTCCAATAAAATTTTTATTTTTTAACAGGCTCTTATCATATTTAATAAAATCTGCTTTGGGAAAAACTTTTCTTACCTCTTTAACCTGTTTGGCTAATAATTTCCCAGTATTTAAGATAACGTAATCAATAACATCTTCCCCTAAATATTTTTCTAAAATTGTCAGAAAGTCTTCAACGCTGAAGTTGTCTGTATTCCCCACCTGTGTCATCAAATTGCAAACGAAAATTTTTTTAGCTCGGGAGTTACGAACAGCTTCTGGGATACCCTTTACTAAAAAAAGAGGCAAAATGGTAGTATAAAATTTCCCTGGAGCAATAATAATCAAATCCGCATTCTTTATGGCTAAAATTGCTTTAGAATTAACTTTGACTTTTGGTTTCAAAAATAATTTTTTAACACCTACCTTAGATAAATATGGGTAATTTATAATTTTTTCTTCCCCTTTGATTTTTTTATTGTTTTTTAATAAAGCTACGATATCTGCTATTTCTAGGGTTACCGGTACTACCTTGCCTTTAATATCTAAAATTTTGCTTATTTTTTCTATGGCTTTATTCAAATCGCCAGTGGTTCCTATCGCCGCAGCAATCAAGAGATTGCCAAAATTATGACCTTTTAATGTGCCCTTTCCAAATCGATAATGGAAAAGATTGGTTAAATTGTTTTCCCTGGATAAAGCAACTAAACATTGTCTTATATCTCCTAGGGGCGGAATACCAAGTTCGTTCCTTAATTTACCGCTTGATCCTCCACTATCGAACATTGTAACTATAGCGGTTAAATCTAACGAATATTTTTTTAAGCCAGAGAGAACAATCGAGCCCCCCGTTCCGCCACCCAAACAAACAATCCTTCGTATAACGCTCAGGACGAGTTTTTTTGATTTTTTTTGACATATCCTCTTTTTTATCTTAAACTAAAAATAGTTTGAAGTCAAAAATATGCCTGATAAATTTTTAATTAAAGGCGGGGTCTCCTCTTTCGGGAGAGGTGGAAATTTCGGGATATAAAAATTCGGCTGGGGCGGTTTTAGCCGCGGCTTTGCTTTCGGAAGAATCATCAATCATTGATAATTTACCTCTTTGTACTGATGTTTTTGACCAAATTGAGATTTTAAAACAAATGGGCGCGGAAATTGAGTGGCTGGGCGAAAGGAAAATCAAAATAAATCCCGAGAAATCTTAATCCAGAAAAAATTCCCGCTGACCTTTTTGAAAAAACCAGGGTTTCGGTTTTATTAATCGGTCCTCTTTTGGCTCGCTTTGGCTCTTTTAAAGTTCCCCATCCTGGCGGAGATAAAATTGGCCTTCGGCCAATTACTACTCACCTTGAAGGATTAAAAGATTTGGGAGTAAGCGTCAAAGAAGAAAGTGGTTTTTACTTTTTTGAAAGACCGAAAAATTTTGAAGGGAAAAGAATTATTTTAAAAGAATTTTCAGCGTTACAGCTACCGAAAATCTAATGATGGCGGCTGCTTTAGCCAAAGGAAAGACCAAAATTGAAATTGCGGCTGCTGAACCCCAAGTTCAAGATACGGGAAAATTTTTAAAAGCGATGGGGGTAAAAATTGAAGGAGTAGGAACCCATACCATTGAAATTGAAGGGACAAGAAAAACTTCCCGGAGCCAATTTTTCAATTTGCCCCGACCCTTTGGAGGCCGGCACTTTTTTTATAGCTTTGGCCTTAACTGGCGGCGAGGGGAAAGTAATTAATGTTATTCCTGAACATTTAACTCTCTTTTTAGAAAAATTAAAAGAAATTGGTGTAAATCTTGAAATTAAAGAAAGCGAAATTTTGGTTAAAAAATCTTCAAATTTTAAGGCAACTAAGATTCAAACCATGCCTTATCCTGGTTTTCCAACCGATTTACAACCCCAAACCTCGGTTTTACTAACTCAAGCAGAAGGGAAAAGCATGGTCCATGATCCCCTTTTTGAAAACAGATTTCAGCACTTACACGAATTAAGGAAAATGGGGGCTGATATTGAAATCGTTAACCCCCATCAGGCCTTAATTTTCGGGAAAAAGGATTTAATTGGAGCAAAAGTAGATGGCAGCGATATTCGTTCAGGAGCAGCTCTAATTTTGGCCGGTTTGATTGCCAAAGGAGAAACAACTGTTAATAATGCTTACCAAATTGACCGAGGTCACGAAAAATTTGAGGAAAAATTAAAAGGGCTCGGCGCCCAGATTGAAAGAATTACTGATTAAAAGATTCTCTGATTATTTCTTTGTTAAATTAAACGCTTTGAGGTTTAATTCCAGATATTTTTCTGGAATTATTTTTTTAATGGCTTTTTGAATTGATTCGGGCTTTAAAGGAATTAAATCCTTGAAAACGGCGAAACTTATCAAATAAATACCTGAAACAACGCTGTTTCCCAGTTTTTCCTGGCATATTTTATCCGCCGGTACTAAATTGATGTTTTTACTGACCTTTTTCAACTGATTTAAAATTTCATTTTCGGACAAGGTTTTTCTTAAAGGAATGGGAATCATAAATTGGTTTATCAAAAATTTTGTTTTTGCATTGGCAAAATATAAACCATTTAAAATCTCCTGCATTTCCAATCCTAAAACCAAATCGGCTTTCCCTTGGGCCACCATCGGAGAATAAATTTTCTTGCCGAACCTGATATGGACTTCAACCGAACCTCCTCTTTGGGAGAGTCCATGGAGTTCTGAAGTTTTAATATCGTAACCTTCGGAAACGGCCGCTTCAGAAATAATCTGCAAAAGGGTAATCAATCCCTGCCCGCCGGTGCCGACTATCACCATATTAAATTGTTCAAAATTTTTAGGCATTTTTTGGAGCAACAAATTTACAAGGAAGAGTGGCGATTATCACCGAAACTTCATCTTTCTCTAAAAATTCTTTAATTGTATTGGCAAATTCTTCCTGATTTGTTTGATCAAGTGTTTTCACGTATTTTACGCCGCAAGCCCTGACAATATTTTCTATCTTTATATCAGTGACGACACCGGCTGAAACCGGGTGCGGCTGATGACCGGTCATGGCAGTTGTCTGGTTGTTAAGAATAATAATTAAAGGGTTTGACTTATTGAAAACCGTATTAATCAAAGCTGGGATGCCCGCATGGAAAAAAGAAGAATCGCCGACAAAAGTAATTAATTTCTGGCCAGTGGCTTTTTTAATACCGTGGGCAATTCCCACCGAAGAACCCATACAAGATAGATAATCTTGTAAATCAACAGGTGAATTACCAAAAAGCATATAACAACCGATCTCCCCGCCAAATATCACTTTGTTCACGTCCACTGCTTTTTTTATTGCTGAAATAACTAACCAGTAAGGGCAACCCGGACAAAGCTGGGGCAAGCGTTTACTGGCCTTGTATCTTGTGCTTAGCATCTGGTATTTGGTATTTTTTATTCGTTAATTTTGCGATGGCGGAAATTACGTATTCGGGTTTTAATTCGCCGACTTCGGGCAATAAATTCTTTACCAATAACTTCCAATTTGCAATTTACTTCTTTTGCCATTCTTTCCACTTCATTTTCCAAAAACGGCTCTAATTCTTCCACGACTAAAACTTTTTTTAGCGGTTTTAGAAATGCCTTGATTTTTTTCTCCGGCAAAGGATTAAAAAATCCCAACTTTAAAACAGGTAAGGAAAGTTTTAACTCGTTTAATGCCTCCATTACATATAAATAAGAAACTGCCGAGGTAATGACGCCGATTTTTGATTTCCCTGCTGACAATTTTATTTATAGGTTGATTTTCTCGGAAAATTCTCTTATTTTTTCGATTTTTGCCAACATTTCTTTTTTCATTTCCAGCACCCGCGGCGGCAAAGTAACAAATTGATTTTTATTCTTGACAAATTCAGCTTTCGTCACAGCCGAGCTTTTAATTTCATTTAAAATTACCGGCATTTTTTGATGAGCGACTCTTGTTGTGGTTCTAACTATTACCGGAATTTTGAATTTTTCAGAAATCTGAAATGCCAATTTCACGAAATCTTTGCATTCCTGCGGATCGGCTGGCTCCAAAATCGGGATATGGGTTGATAAGGCAATTCCCCTGCTATTTTCTTCAGACTGGGCTGAGCTATGACAGGAAGGATCATCGGCAACAATGATGACTGTCGGTCCTTTAGAACCCGTGTAAACAAAAGGAAATAAAGCGTCTAAAGCAACGTTCAGTCCGAAATTTTTCATTGCCACCAATGTTTTCAATCCCGAAAAAGAAGCTCCAATCGCGGCTTCCAAAGCCACTTTTTCATTAGTTGAAAATTCGAAATAGACCCCGACATCTTTTGCAATTTTATAAAAAATATTGCCGATTTCAGAAGCCGGAGTTCCAGGATAAGTGGAAACAAAATTAACGCCTTCTTCTAAGGCGCCCCTGACAATCGCTTCGTTACCCAGTAAAATAATTTTTTTACCAGGTTTATTTTGTAAAAGCTCTTCCATTTATTCAACGGTTACTGATTTAGCAAGATTACGTGGCTTATCCACATCACAGCCGCGTAATACTCCCATATAATATGCAAAAAGCTGAAGCGGAATAACCGATAAAATCGGAGTTAACATTTCTAAGGTTTTGGGGATATAAATTACATCATCAACTAAATTTTTGATGTCTTCGTTTCCTTCGGTGGCAATGGCAATCACCGGCCCTCCTCTGGCTTTAATTTCTTGAATATTAGAAACCATTTTTTCATAGACTGAATCTGAAGGACAAATTGCCACGGTTGGGAAATTTTCATCAATAAGAGACAAGTGGCCATGTTTTAGCTCTCCTCCGCCAATGCCCTTCGGCATGGACATAAGAGAGTTCTTTAATTTTAGAGCCCCTTCAAAAGCAATAGGATAATTATATTTTCTACCCAAATAAACCAAAAGTTATTAAATTGTTTGTATTTTTCGGCGATTTCTTGAACCTGAGGGGCAACTTCTAAGACTTTTTTCGCTAATTCTGGAATTTTGGAAAGCTCTTTGGCAATTCTCTGACCCATCACTAAAGCCATATCTCTTTGTCTTCCTAAAAATAAAGCTAATTAGGGCTAAAACCGCCATTTGAGAAGTTGAGGCTTTAGTTGAAGCGACAGCTATTTCCGGTCCGGCGTGATTATAAACACCGGCATCGGTTTCTCTGGCAACAGAAGAACCGACGGCATTAACAATTCCTAAAGTCAAGGTCCCTTTTTCTTTAGCTTCTTTCAAAGCAGCTAAAGTATCAGCTGTTTCTCCTGATTGAGAAACAAAAATAGCTGCCGTATTTTTATCTAAAACTTGTTTTCGATAACGAAATTCTGAAGCCAGAATCAACTTCGGTGGGAATACCGGCATATTCTTCAAGCATATATTCACCAACCCTGGTCATATAATGAGCGGTTCCGCAGGCAACAATAAATAATCTCTTAATTGTTTTTAATTTATCCTTGACCATCTCCAATCCGCCTAATTTTGCCTGACCAGTTTCTAAAATTAATCTTCCCCGTAAAGTATTTTCCAAGCTTTCCGGCTGTTCCATTATTTCTTTCAACATAAAGTGGGGGTAGCCGCCTTTTTCTGCTTCCTCCGGAACAAAGGTTATTTCCTCCGGCTCTCTAAAAATAGATAATTTTTCCGGAGTGATAGTCGCCATTTCGTAATCATTAAGATTAATAATTTTCCGGGTATAGGGCACGATAGCCGCTTGGTCAGAAGCAATAAGATAGTCCTGGTCATTTACTCCAATTGAGAGAGGGCTGGAAAGACGAGCCACGACAATCTTTTGAGGATCGTCGCGAGCGATGACAGCAATGGCATAAGCCCCCCGAACTCGCCTTAATGTTTCGCTGACCGCTTCTTCTAAATTTCCCTTAAAATATTTTTCAATTAAATGACAAAAAACTTCAGTATCGCATTCTGAATTAAATTTATGGCCTTCGGCAATTAATTCATCTTTTAATTCTTGGAAATTTTCAATGATGCCGTTATGAACCAGGAAAATATTTTTCTGACAATCCCAGTGAGGATGAGCATTGGCATCGGTCACTCCGCCGTGGGTCGCCCATCTGGTATGAAAAATTGATGGATTCCCATTGAGATTTAATTCCGTTTCCTCAATTTTCTTTTCTAATAAACTTATCCTGCCAGCTGATTTTAAACAGGTAATTTCTTTTTTCTCCGAACTAAAAACGGCTAAACCAGCTGAGTCGTAGCCGCGGTACTCCAATCTTTTTAGGGCGTCCAATCCTATTCTTATATCTTGACTTTTACCAATGTAGCCGACGATACCGCACATAAGCGCTTTGCTAAATTAAAAGTTTAGAAGTGAAAAATTAAAAATTATACGACGATATTTATTAGTTTTCCGGGGACGAAAATTATCTTTTTTATTTCTTTCCCCGCTGTCCATTTCTTAACATTTTCCCTGTTTAATGTCAATTTTTTAGCTTCTTCTTCGGAAATATCAGCCTTGGCTTCTATTTTATCTCGGACTTTGCCGTTAATCTGAATAATTAATGTTATCATTTCTTCTTTGACTAATTTTTTATCATATTTCGGCCAAGATTTGATTATGAATGCTATCTTTGTGGCCCAGTTGATGCCACAATTCCTCAGTTATATGAGGAGCAAACGGAGCTAATAAAATTAAAAAGCTTCTCAATTGTATCCTTACCGACATCTTTTTTGTTTTCTTGCCAAAAATTAACAAATTCCATAAAAACGGCCACTATGGTGTTGAATTTCGTCGCCTCTAAATCATCATCAATTTTTTTATTAAGTTTATGGAGAGGCCTGACGATATTAGAACTACTTTTTTCATTTTTGGCGCTCTCTAAAGACAACTTCCAGACCCTTTCTAAAAATCGATAAACTCCCTTTACTCCTTGAGTACTCCAGGAAATAGCTTGATCAAAAGGCCCCATAAACATTTCGTAAAGACGCAAAGCGTCGGCGCCATAATTTTTGACAATATTGTCTGGGTTTATAACATTGCCAAAAGATTTTGACATTTTTCTGCCATCTTCGGCTAAAACTATGCCGTGAGAAGTTCTTTTTTTGTAAGGCTCTGGTTGAAGCGCAATATTAATGTCGTAAAGAAATTTATACCAAAAACGAGAATATAATAAGTGCAGGGTTGTGTGCTCAAACCCACCATTATACCAATCAACCGGCAGCCAATATTTTAATTTCTTTTTATCGGCCAGAGCCTTATCGTTATCAGGGTCGCAATATCTCATAAAATACCAATTAGAACCTGCCCAGTTCGGCATAGTATCTGTCTCTCGTTTTGCCGGGCCTCCGCATTCGGGACATTTAGTATCCACCCATTCTGAAATTACTGCTAATGGAGATTCTCCGGTTCCGGTGGGCTGATATTTTTCAACATAAGGAAGCTCAACCGGTAAATCTTTTTCAGGAACCGGCACTGTCCCGCATTTGGGACAATGAATTATCGGGATAGGTTCTCCCCAATAATGTTGGCGAGAAAAAACCCAATCTCTTAATTTATATTGAACTATTTTTCTACCGAGCTTTTTTTTCTCCAACCATTTGGTAATTTTCTCAATGGCCTCTGCAGAAGATAGATTCATTAAACTCGCCAGAATTCACCAATTTCCCATAATCAACGAAGGCATCTTTTGAAATATCTCCGCCCGAAATAACCTCTCTGATTTCTAATCCATATTTTTTAGCGAAATCATAATCTCGATAATCATGAGCGGGAACTACCATTACAGCTCCCCCGCCGTAAGTAGCCACTACATAATCACCAACCCAAATTGGCACTTTTTCAGAATTTACGGGATTCATGCAATAAGAACCGGTAAAAACGCCTGTCTTTTCTTTTTCCAATTTTGCTCTTTCAAATTCACTTTTTTTCCGAGATTCTTCAATATATTCCCTGACCGCTTTTTTATAATCTAATTTAATCAATTTTTCTACCAAGGGATGTTCGGGGGCTAAAACTACTGCCGTTACTCCAAAAATGGTGTCCGTTCTGGTAGTAAAAACTTTAATTGTCTCTGGAAAATCTGCTAATTTTAAAATCAATTTCTGTGCCATAGCTCTTGCCAATCCAGTTAATTTGCTGGGATTTTATTTTTTCTAAATAATCAACTTTTCCTAAATCTTCAATCAACCTATCGGCATATTTAGTAATTCTTAGCAACCATTGCTTAATTTTTCTCTGCTCGGTTTCGGCACCGCACCTTTCGCATTTTCCATCAACTACTTCTTCATTAGCTAAACCAATTTTACAAGAAGGACACCAATTAATCGGAATTTCGGCTTGATAAGCCAAACCTTTTTTAAATAATTGTAAAAAAATCCATTGAGTCCATTTGTAATATTTTGGATCAGTGGTATTAATTTCCCTTGACCAATCGAAGGAAAGTCCCAAGCTTTTTAATTGTCTTTTAAAATTAGTAATATTTTGTTCGGTTGCTACTTGAGGATGAATCCGGTTTTTATAGCATAGTTTTCCGTCGGGAAACCAAAAGCATCCCAACCAATTGGGAATAAAACATTATACCCTCCATTCTTTTTTTTCTGGCTACGGCATCTAAAGCCGAGTAACTTCTGACATGACCGACATGAAGACCCTCTCCAGATGGATAAGGAAATTCAATTAAAACATAGTGTTTTGGCTTCTTAGAAAAATCCTCAGCTCGATAAAAATTATTTTCTTCCCAATATTTTTGCCACTTTTTCTCAATTTCTTGAGGATTATATTGTTCCATTCTTATAAATTAAATAAATTTTTAGCATTTTGGGTCGTGTTTTCAGCTATTTCTTTGTAACTTAGATTTTTTATTTTGGCGATTCTTTCAACGACATATTTTACATATATTGGTTCATTACGACCAACCATTGGCTCTGGTGTTAAATAAGGACAATCAGTTTCAACCAAAATTTTACCTAAAGGAGTCTTTTCTAATCACTTCATCCAAATCCATCTTGAAAATTATGCCATTAAATCCGAGGTAAAACCCCATCTTCATATATTCCTGAGCTTGTTCCCAGTTGCCAGTAAAACAGTGTATTACTCCTCTTGGGTTTGTCTCTTGTCTCTTGTCTTCGGTATTTAGTATCTCTATTAAATCGTCATGGGCCATTCGGCAGTGGAAAATGACTGGTAAATTTAATTCTCTGGCCAATTCTAATTGTTTTAAAAAAACTTCTTTTTGCTTTTCTTTAAAGACGGCTAATTTTATTTTGGTTTTTGGTTTGTAATAATAATCTAAACCGATCTCGCCAATAGCTACTACTTTTTTAGAACTTGCTAATTTTTTGTATTTTTCATAATCAAATTCCTCTTCTCTCGTTTCAAATTCAATTTCCTCTTTGTCTATTTTTGTTTTAAAAATTCCGCTTGATAAATGAATCGGATGAAGACCTACTGCCGCATATACGCCTTTAGGATATTTCTCGGCAATTTCTACCGCTCTTTTGCTTGTTTCGTATTGAGAGCCAACATTTATCATCCAGATATTGTTATCTAAAGAACGCTTAATTACTTCTTCAGCATCATTTTTGTAGGCACTAAAATTCAAATGAGCGTGGGTGTCAATTAGCATAATTAAATTCTTGGGAATAAAGACTTACTTTCTTTGGTTTTTAATTGGTTTAATATTTTATCTGAGGTTTCTGGCAAAAATGGATTCCAACAATTTTGATATTTCTTTAATTATAAAGACTATATCACTCACAACTTTTTTACTTTCAATATCATCTCCCCAGCCGTTAGGACTACTTCCCAAGGACGTTTTTCTTCAATATATTTATCACAACAACTAATCAAATCCCAAATAGAAATTAAAGCCTCATTAAATGCAAAATTCTTCTAAAAATTCTTTCATCTCTTTTTTGTTTCTATCAATCGCCAATTTTAAATTTATATCTTGCTAATTTTAATAGAATTAAAAATTTCTTTTTTAATTTAGATATCTCCATAGCTAACTGTAGAACCCGTGCAACTAAGATTACCTAGCCCGCTGGCTAAATCTGAATTATATCTTTGCTTCAAATTTTTCATAAGTAAAATCGCCGTCTTCGGCAGGCGGAATTTCTCTCAAAAGAAAATAGCGGACAGCGTCGGTGCCATATTTTTTTACCAATTCAAAAGGATCGATAACGTTTCCCAAGCTCTTTGACATTTTCTGGCCATTGGAAGTTATAAACCCGTGAACGAAAATATTTTTAGGCAATTCTAATCCTAAAGATAACAGCATCCCTAGCCAAATTGTGGCGTGGAATCTTAAAATATCTTTTCCTAAAAAATGAATATCCGGCGGCCAAAATTCTTTAAATTTCCCATTTTCAAAACCGCCCAAAGCAGAAATATAATTTACCAAGGCATCAGCCCAAACATAAATTGTTTGAGAATCGTCGTCTGGAACCGGAACCCCCCATTTCAAATCTTTTCTTGGCCTCGAAAAACTGACATCTTCCAGTCCCTGGCCGATAAAACTTAACATCTCGTTTTTTCTTTCTTCCGGAATTATTTTGACTTCGTCTTTTTTAACTAATTCTTCTATTTTTTTTGAATATTTTGAAAGGCGGAAAAAATAATTTTCTTCTTCTACCAATTCCGGCTCTTTCTGGTGAATTCTACATTTTCCGTCAATTAAATCTTTTTTTGTGATAAAAGCTTCGCACCCCACGCAATAAAGCCCTTGATATTTCTTTTTATAAATGTCGCCGTTTTCTTTAAGTTTTCGCCAAAAATTTTTAACTATTGGCCAATGCCTGATTTCATCGGTCGTTCTGATAAAATCGTCGTTAGACAAATTTAGAGCCTCTTTCAACTTTCTGAATTCCCCTGAAATTTTATCAACAAATTCTTTCGGATCCTTCCCCTCTTTTTCTGCCGCCTTAGTAACCTTTGCCCCATGCTCATCTGTTCCGGTTAAAAAGAAAACTTTCTCGCCTAAAATCCGATGATATCTGGCGATAACATCTGCCTGGATTTTCTCTAAAGCATGTCCTAAATGAGGAAAAGAATTTACATAATCTATTGCGGTTGTAACGTAAAAATTTTTCATAACCTTAAAAGGAGGTTCTAACCTCCCTTTAATTTTACCTTTTTCTTGCCTTTTTCTCAAATTTAGATTTCTGCCGCTTTTTCTTCTTTTCTTTTCTTCAAAAAGTCTCTCAAAAACTCGTATAAAATTCCGGCCAAGGGAATTACTAAAATTGCTCCTAAAATCCCCCAGAGTTTTCCGCCGATTGCCAGGGCCAGCAAAACCAAAACTGGGGGTAATCCGATAAATCTTTTAGACAAGATTGGACCGATTAAATTACCCTCAATTTGCTGGATGAGAATGAAGGCAATTAAGACAAAAATGGCTTTGCTGAGAGAGCTCATGACAACAATAAGAAAAATAATAGCTCCGGCAATAAGGGGACCGATAAATGGGATAAGATTAGTAACTCCGGCAAAAAAACTTAGAGAGAAAGCAAAATCTATTTTAAATAATTTAAAAACCAGAAAAGAGGCCATGACCACAAACAAAGAGGATAAAAGTCGGGAGGCAAACCAGCCGGAAACTCTTTTTTGGCATCTTGACCAAAGATTGGAAATATAGACCTCGTATTTCCTCGGCGAAAGAATCCCCAAAACCCTTTCGATGGCTTTTTCTTCCAAAGAAAGGAAGAAAGCGATAGAAATGACAAAAAAGGTGGCAAAGATTCCTCCAAAAATCAGAGAAAGAGCATTAAAAATATTTTGACTAGCCTTTGACAGGATATTTTCCAAAATGCCGGTAAGGTTTTCTAAATTTTCGAAAGCGGCGATTTTTAAACTCTTCAGAGTCGGAGCAATTTTTTCAAAATATTGAGGGAAATTCTGGCTAAATTTTTGAATTTCGGAAACAAAAGTTGGAGCAACGGCATAAATCAAAAGGCCAAAAATCCCAAAAATCGCCAAATAAACAAAAATTGCTGCTAGGACCCGAGGGATTCTTCTTTTTTGGAAAAAATCAATTGCCGGGTTGAATAAAACAGAAATAATCAAAGCGAAAATAAACCAAACTATCAAGTCTCTGATTAAAAAGAGAATGTAAAAAATCAGAATACCAACCCCGATCTTCAAAATTGTCCCCCAAGAAATGTCTAAAATCCTGATTATATCTTTACGATTCATAAAATCTAATAATTTATTAAAGTTTCCTCTTTATCCTTAAACGGCCCGATTAAGGCTAAATTTAACTTGTTTGGCCGGAAAATCTCTCTGGCTACCTTAAGAATATCATCCTGGCTGACTTTATCAATCATCTTACATTCCTCTTCGGGAGTGGAGATTTTTCTTTGTAAAATTTCTTGAGCGCCAAGATAAGCCGCCCAAGCGTCGGAAGTTTCTAACCCCAAATAAAGATGACCCTTTATATTGTCTTTGGCTTTTTGAAGCTCATCTTTGGGAACTTTTTTCTCTCTTAATTTCTGATATTCTTTTAAAATAATTTTAATTGCCTCCCCTACTCTTTTATTATCAATACCAGCGTGAGTAACCAAGTAACCAGTATCAGTATAATTTTCGGGGACAGTTCTAATATAATAAGCCATTCCTCTTTTTTCTCTGATTTCAATAAAAAGCCGGGAGCTCATAATTCCTCCCAAAAGATTAGCCAAAACTGCTAAAGGATATTTTTTTGGAGAAAAAATATCATAAGCCCGAACTCCCAAGGTTAAATGGGTCTGGTCGGTTTCTTTTTGTTGAAGCAGAATTTGAGGGGTTTTTTGTTGTTCAATAACCGTTTTTTTAAAGGGAGTTTTTATTTTTTTAAATTTTCCAAAAAATTTATTTAATTTTGGCAAAACTTCTTTTTCCTGAAAATTTCCAGCCAAAGAGATAACAACGTTTTTCGCCCCGAATTGCGATTTTAAATAACTTAGGATGTCTTTCCGGGAAATTTTATTTACTATTTCTTTTTCGCCAATAGTCAGCCAGCCGGCTGGCTGGTCGCCGTATAAAAGCTTTTCCCATAAATCAAGAATGTAATTTTGGGGAGTGTCTAAAGACATATTAATTTCTTCGATAATCGTCTTTTTTTCTTTCTCAATTTCTTTTTCCTGAAAAAGAGAGTTGAAAATCATATCTGATAAAACGTCACAAGATAAATCAAAATGCTTTGAATCAACCTTTACCCAAAAGCCCATTAATTCTTTACCGGTAAAAGCATTAATAATACCGCCAACTTTGTCTATCTCTTTGGCAACGTCTGTAGGATTGGATCGTTTTTTCGTCCCTTTAAAAGCCATGTGTTCCAATAAATGAGAGAGGCCATTTATATCTTTTCTTTCGTATTTTGAGCCTGCGCCAACCAATATTAAAACCGTTACCGCCTGAGTATTTCTCCATCGGATAAGTAATAATCCTCAATCCATTTTTAAGAGTGGTTTTGCGAAACATATCTTTTTCTATTATACTTTAGTTTCCCCGATAAAAAAAGCGCGCCGCGTCTGACGCGGCGCGCGAAGATAAATAACTTTATTTTTCCAATTTTTCTTTCAAAAACTTTGACCAAGTTCTTTAATCTTTACTCTTTCTTGTTTCATTGTGTCGCGGTCGCGAATCGTCACGTCGTCTTTTTCCAATGTTTCAAAATCAATTGTTATACAATAAGGCGTCCCGATTTCATCTTGTCTTCGGTATCTCCTACCGACAGAATCCGATTCGTCATATTGGCAAACAGCTTCAGATTTTAAAATTTTGTAAACTTCTTTCGCTTTTTTGACTAATTCTGGTTTACTTTTAACTAAGGGTAAAACTGCGACTTTGATCGGAGCAATTTTTTTTGCCAGTTTTAAAACTATTTCCGTTTCTTTTGTGGCCTTGGTCGTTTTTGTCCTACCGCCCTTGATTTCCTGATAGGCATCTGTCTAAAAAGGTAAGAAAACTTCTATCAGCTCCGGCCGAAGTTTCAATAATATGAGGGAAATATTTTTCTTTTGTTTCTTCATCGTAGTATTTTAAGTCCTTACCAGAATATTTTGAATGATTTGATAAATCCCAATCTCCCCGGTTATGAATTCCTTCAATTTCTTTCCAGCCAAAGGGAAACTTATATTCAATATCTGCTCCGGCTTTGGCATAATGAGGAAGCTCTTCTTTCTTATGTTCTCTAATTCTTATATTTTCCTTTTTTATCCCCAAGTTCAAATACCATTTCATTCTTTCTTCTTTCCAATAATTAAACCATTTGTCAGCCTCTTTTGGCTGGCAAAACCACTGCATTTCCATTTGCTCAAATTCCCGAGTACGATAGATAAAATCTTTTGGGGTGATTTCATTTCGAAAGGCCTTGCCAATTTGAGCCATACCAAAGGGAATTTTCAGCCGCATTGAATTCAAAACGTTCTCATAATTCATATAAATCCCTTGGCAGGTTTCAGCTCTTAAATAAGTGACGGCTGCCTCATCTTCAACCGGCCCAACAAAAGTTTTCATCATTAAATTAAATTTTCGAGGAGCGGTTAATTCGCCACCGCATTCAGGGCATTTTTTATCTACTTGGTCCAGTCTAAATCTTTTTTTACACCCCTTACATTCCACCAATTCATCGGCAAAACCAGCGGTTAAATGACCTGATGCCTCCCAAACCTTCGGGCTCATCAAAATTGCCGCATCCAAGCCAACGATTCCGCCAACTGGCAGATTCTGTTTCTGCGTCATCTCTTCCCACCAAGCCCTCTTAATATTATTTTTCATCTCCACTCCCAAAGGCCCAAAATCATAGCCAGACCCAAAACCGCCGTAAATCTCTGAGGAAGGGAAAATAAATCCTCGTCTCTTGCAAAGTGATGTAATTTTTTCCATTAAGTTTTCCATATAAATTATTGAATAACTCCTTCGCCAACAATTGAAGGCGCTATTGATTCAATATTTGTTTCTGTCCAAGTATCTTCTCCGGAAATCCTAGCTTCGGGAATAAGTAAAGGGACCTGACCTTTTTGGTTCAAAGTGGGCGTCAAAGCGATCTGGAAGGCTAACTCCGGTCCCTGGGTCAAAACTCCTGTCCCCCAATTCAAATCGCCGATTTCCCAAACAATTTCCCGGCTATTCTGGTCAAAAGTTAATTTGGCATCAGAGGGTTTCATCTGACCGGTTAATTTAACTTGAGCAGGTAAGGTGGCTTTTACTTTAACATTTTTCAAGTCGTTATAATAATTCTTCGCTTTCCAAAAAATAGTGTAGTTTGTGGTTTCGCCGACTTGGGGCGGATGAGGTCCTGAATTTTGAAAAGTTGAATCGGCAAAAAGACCTTCCTGAGAAATCTCTAACTTAGAATTAATCCTCGTGACGAACTCTTCCTTGACCTGGCCAATACTGATTTTCGCCTTGATTGAAGGATTTTTCTCTTTTTCATCAGAAATTGGCATCTCTGATTTTAATTTTACCCAGAATTCGACTTTTCCCTCTTCGCCAGCATCCAAAAAACGGAGTTTCGTCAGAGATTGGCTATCCCATAAAATCGTGTTTTCTCCTTTTCTGAAATCGCCAACGTCAGTCTTCAGGGTGTTCAAATCATAGCTTTCTCCCTCAAGCTGAACAGCCAAAAAGATATTTTCAAATGGGTCATCACCAATATTACGAAAAAATATTTCATAATAAAGCAAATCGCCCAAGGAAGCGGTATAATTTGGCAAACTATTAATTTGATAAGATAAGTAAAGCGATGGTTTAATGATCTCTATTCCTTTTTGAGCTTCTCTCAGAACAATAAATTGATCATCTTTCCAAATTCCCAAATTCGCCTTAAAAATCTTCTGCTCAAAAAGTTCGCCGACTAATTTTCCCTTGAATTCTATTCTTCCTCCTTCGGTTTTATTTAAAAGAGCTATTTCCCAATCGGCTTCATCAACTCCTTTTGGTTTTGCTTCAATAAATTCGAACCCCGAAGGATATTCAATTTTTATTCCCAAATCAGAAAGGGGGAAATCGCAGTTAGAAAAATAGTTCAAGGAAAATGTCAGATTTCGACCGCTTTCAGCTCTGGAAGCCAAATCAAATTCAAAAGTTAAAGGGACTGATTTGATCGTCGAAGTCCGAGTAGTGGATGACTCAAAAAATGCTTTTAAATTTTTGGGCCGAAAACTTAACCAGGCCTTAGCGACCTTTAATTCGTTTTCTTTCCCTAAAATCCTCCCCTTAAAAGAGACTGTCTCCTCTTTGCCAGGATAAATATCTTCTAATTTTTTTTCAATCCTCGAGTTGCCTCCGCCTGAAGGTATGGAATTTTCCGGATATTCAAAAGTCAATTTCGCCTCCTCTAGGGTAATTTGGCCAGTGTTTTTATATTTAACCAAGTATTCGATTTCATCTCCCATGATCACCTCTTCCGATCCCAAGATTTCTAACTTCAAAACTTCTTTGGAGAAAAAGTTTCTTTGATAATACCAAAAACCGACTATGCCCAAAATCACTGCCAAAATTATTAAAAAAATAGTGATTCTTCTCATTCTTGGTTAAGTATATCAGAAATAATCAGTTATTCCCACTTACTTCTTTTTTGATATATAAAAGAAAATAATCAGAAATTAATTTCAATTCCTTTAAATCTTCGGGTTTTAATTTTAATCTTTTTAAGATTGGCCAGTTTTTTTTAAGCAAAATTCTGATTATTTTAATAGTCTCTATCTTAATTTCTCTTTTTCTCTCAATTTTCTTTGAACATTGAGCGCAAATTATCCCTCCTTCTCTTGGATTAAAGTAGAGCTTTGCCGGAATTAATTTTTTTTGGCAAATAGCACAATTATAAAGTTGTGGTTCGTATCCCAGAAGAGAAAGAAAGTTCCAAAGAAAATAGTAATAGATTAATTTCCAATTTTTAATTTTAAATTTCAAATCATTTAACCGCCGGAAAGTTTTATTAAGCAAATCCCAAATCTCTTCATCTGGTTCCTGCCCTTTGATTAATTCATCTAAAATTTCTGAAATTTGGTAGGCGATTTTTAATTTGTTCAAATCTCTTCGCAGGTTTTCGAATTTTTCAATCAAAACTGCATCAGTTAAGGTCTTATGGGCCTTTCCCTGAATAAATTCAATATCAGTTAAATAAAAAACATCTGTTCCCGCTCTTAGTTTTGAAGAAATTTTTCTAATTGCTTTCCCAAAAATTTCTAACTTTCCAAAATCTTTTGTATAAATCGTAAATAATTGGTTAGCCTCCCCACGGTCTTCTTTTTTTATAATTATCCCCTGAGTTCGATAATTAACGAACATACATTAAAATTTCTTAATCGCTAACCAAAGTTTTTCTTGGTCAATCAGAATTTCTTTTTCTTCATCAAAACTAGTTTCTCTTTTGAAATAAATTCTAAACTATTAGCTAAAGTCTCTTTAAGAATCAAGTTTTGATTCTTTTTAAAAACTTCAGTTAAGACCGGTAAAGAAGAATACTGAATTAAAACTTGGTCTTTTGGTGTTAGACCGGCTTTCTTTCCTCATTTCCTGAATATTTCTAATTATTTCTCTAATTATTCCCTCTTCTCTCAATTCCGGAGTTATTTTTGTATCTAATTCAACTTCATTTCTCAATTTTTTCATCAAAGATTATCTCTTTGACATTTACTTCTTCTTTTATTAAATTCACTAATTCATCCTCTAACTTCTTACTTTTTAACTTTTAAATTCGACAAAGGTTGCCGAACTTTTATCGTGGCTTTTGCCCTTTCTGCCAAAGCCAAAGCAACAATTTCTCTCACTTTTTGCATCTTTTTCTCAAGGTCTTTTCGAATAAATTTCCTATTGGTCTCTGGCCAACTAACTAAATGAATGGATTCTGGCATTCCATCTTTTCGAAATTTTTGATAATTTTCTTCGGCAAAAAATGGCATTATAGGAGCTATCAGATTCAGTAAATTCATAATAACGCAGTAAAGAGTTTGCAGCGCTTCTTTTCTTTCTTCTTGGTTTTTCGGTCTTTGGAAACGCTTTCTGGATCTTCTAATATACCAAAGTGATAAATCATTTATGAAAAAATCCTCAATCGCTAAGGTCGCCGACATTACATTATAATTATCTAAATTTTTTGTTACCTGCTCGACTAAATTATTTAAACGAGATAAAATCCAAAGATCTAAAGAATGTTTAATCTCGATTACGTTTTCTCTTTTCGGATATTCTTCGGGCGAAACATAAGTAGTAAAAAATTCAATAGAATTATATAAAGTTAAAAGTTTTCTTTTTATTTCTTCGGCAGCTTTATAACCAAAAAGTAGATTATAAACTGGGTTTTGTCTCGCATACATCCAACGCATCGGTTCGGCACCGATTTTTTCTACCGCTTCATCAAACCAAATAGCATTGCCTTTGGACTTATGCATCTCTTCTCCTTTTTCATCGCGAACCGAGGCATATCCGAAAATTGTTTTAGTAGGATTGGTCTTTTCTAAAACCGTACTCATCACAATCAGAGAATAAAACCAATTTTTAAATTGGCCGGGGAAAGATTCACAAATTAAATCAGCCGGAAACCACGACTTCCAATAATTCTTATTGTTGAAATAACCCATTGTTGAAAATGCCACAATGCCGGCGTCCAGCCAAGGATTACCAACGTCAGGAATTCGGGAAATTAATTTTCCGCATTTCTGGCATTTAATTTTAACTTCATCAACCCAAGGCCGATGCGGAGAATGTCCTTCAAATTTGCCCCAGCCATCAACTGCTCTTTGTTTTAACTCTTCTTTTGAGCCAATAACTTCAAAATGACCGCAAGAACACTCAAAAATTGGCAAAGCTAACCCCCAATATCTTTTCTTAGAAATCAACCAATCTTGCATATTCTTTAACCAATCAAGTTCTCTTTCTAATCCAAAAGCAGGAATCCATTTAATTTTCTTTGCCACTTGCATTAATGGTTTTCTCAGCTTTTCCATGGCAATATACCATTCATCAACTAAACGGAAAATTAATTCTGTTTTACAACGCCAGCAAGTTGGGTAACGATGTTTATAATCTTCAATTTTAAAAACTAGACCTTTCTTTTCTAGGTTCTCAAAAATTAAATTATTCACTTCTGCTACTAATTTTCCAGTTAAATTTTCGAACCCTTCTTTGTACTTGCTTTCGTCATCTGTTGGATCAATGACAGGAAGGTTGAATTCTTTGCTTAATTGAAAGTCTTCCTGTCCACATCCAGGAGCTATATGGACAATACCCGTTCCCTCTTCCTCTGAGACGTCTTTCCATAGAACAACCCGATATTTTTTTTCAGTTATAGCTTTTTTAACTGCTGGTAATTCATCGAACATCCCTTGATATTCTAAATTTTTCAATTCTTTACCAGGAAATTCTTTGATTATTTTCCCTTCTGGAATTAAGTTTGCCTTTTCTTTCAGGACGATAAAAATATTTCCTTCTTTATCTTGAACTTCTGTATATAAAAATTCGGGATGTACCGCTAGGGCCACATTACCTGGGAGAGTCCAGGGGGTTGTGGTCCAAACCAAGAAAAAAGTATTTTGTTTTCCTGAAACTGGCAGTTTGAGAAAAACTGCTTTATGGGTAATTTCTTGGTATTCCTCGGTTAAAATTTCGTGTTGAGAAATAGCTGTTCCGCAGCGCGGACACCAAGGCACGACATCTTTTCCTTTATATAAAAGATTCCTTTCATAGCATTTTTTAAGAAAATTCCAGATAGCATAATTATTCTCATCAGACATCGTGTAATAAGAATTTTCCCAATCCATCCATTGACCTAATTTGATTGATTGTTCTGTTTGAATTTTAGAATATTGCCAAACTCTTTCTTTGCATTTCTCAACGAATTTAGCTATGCCATATTCTTCAATATCTTTTTTTGTTTTGAAACCGAGCTCTTTCTCTACTTCAACCTCAACCCAAAGACCCTGGCAATCAAAACCATTCTGGAATCTCTGATCAAATCCTTGCATGGCTTTGTACCTTTGGAAAACATCTTTATAAGTTCTCCCCCAGGCATGATGGACGCCCATTGGGTTATTGGCAGTTATTGGTCCGTCCAAAAATGACCAACGTTTTTTACCATGGTTTTTCTTTCTGAGCTTCTCAAAAATCTTATTCTCCTGCCAAAATTTGAGAATCTTCTCCTCAATTTCGGGAAAATTTAGTTCCATAGATCTACATTTTTTCTGGGGCGGAAATGCCCATTAGATTTAAAGTGTTTTTCAGAACAATTTTCGTTGCCGAAATTAAATTTAAGCGGTTTTTATTTAATCCTCCTTCCTCGCTTATAACCTGGCAATCTCGGTAGAACTGGTGGAATGAAGTTGCCAAATCTATCGCGTATTGAGGTAATCTCTGAACCTGATAATCTCTCGCTGTATCTTCAATAATTTCTGGCAATCTGATTAACTGTTTAATTAAGCTTAATTCTCATGGATGTTCTAAGGGTTCCTCGTTTATCTTGTATTTGGTTTAGCGTTCTCTACTTTACGTAAAATACTACAAATTCTCGCATGGGCGTACTGAACATAATAAACCGGGTTTTTTTCTGATTGCTGTTTTGCTAAATCCAGATTAAAAATTAAGTGACTCTCTGGACTTCGCGTCAAAAAGAAAAACCTTACAATATCTAAACCTAATCCATCAATCAACTCTTCAATCGTTCTATAAACACCTTCCCTTTTTGACATTCGTAATTTCTCTCCACCCCACATTATAGCTACAAGTTGCATAATTATAATATCTAATTGTTCTCTCTTGTATCCTAATGCTTCTGCCGCAGCTTTCATTCGGTTAATATAACCGTAATGATCCGCACCCCAGAAAAAAATTAACTTCTGGAATCCTCTCTCAAATTTATTTTTTAAATAAGCTATATCAGATAAAAAATAGGTCTTCTCGCCGTTTGCCTTTATCAAAACCCTGTCTTTCTCATCACCAAATTGGGTTGATTTAAACCAAACGGCTCCTTCTTTTTCGTAAGCCAAATTCTTCTTTCTTAAAAAATCTATTACTTTTTCTACTTCTTTTTTTTGATGTAAACCTTTCTCAGAAAACCAAATATCAAACTTTATTCCCATTTTCTTGATCGAGGGCTTTATCATTTTTTCTAAAATAATCTTGGCACCTTCTTCACCGACTTTTTCGGGATCGCCGCCCTTGATTCTGCTTCTCAAATCATCAATATATTTGCCTTTATAAGCAGCTTCCGAATCGCCGACGATAGAATGGCCTAATTTTCTAACCTGTTCTCCAATGTCATTTATGTAGTACTCTCTTTTTATTTTATAACCTGCTTTATCTAAAACGTTGGATAGCACATCTCCGCAGAAGCCTCCACGGCCGTTACCTAAGGTCAGGGGACCTGTCGGATTTGCCGAAATAAATTCAATATTAACTTTTTGTCCCTTACCAATTTTTAAATCTCCGAATTTTTCTTTTTGCTTTAAAATCTCTTGAACCTGTTTTTGCAGATATCCTTTAGAAATAAAAAAATTGATGAAGCCATTTTTTACATCTATTTTTCCTAAAATATCCATCTTAATAGTGTCGGCAATTTCTTGGGGATTTTTTTTAATTGGCATTGCTGCGCCAGTGGCATAATCGCCGAAATCTGGCTCTGTTGGCCGCTCTATCTTAACCTCAACCTCTTTTTTGTAAAGGTTTTTTATTGCTTTTTCAATTAAATTTTTAATCTCTTGACGTATCATGCTTCTTTTAGTTTACCCCCACACCATAACAAAGACAAGTCGCTTTTAGCGACGGATTGACGAAGTCAGTCTTTATTTGGTGTGGGGGTTTATCTTATTTATGGTAAAAATAAAAAGCCTCCTGCTTTTTCCACAGGAGACTTGTTTCAACTTTCGCGGTTTCGGCCCATTTTCGGCGGGCACAGGACTTGGTTGAAACCTAATTAGCCTACTGCTTGTCCTTGCTACAGCTCGAATCTGAGTACCGTATTGTTTTCAGATTCCTCCTGGCTCAGGAGGGTAGTTCTCTACCAACGAGATTAGAGAAACTCTTTAAGCTTCCTACTGCGAGCAGGGCGGCGGAGTTTTTTGAGGGCTCTGACTTCGATTTGGCGAATTCTCGCACTCGTTACGCCCATCTCTCGGCCAATTTTCTCAAGGGTCATCGGCTCCTCATCTCCCAGGCCAAATCTCAGTTCAAGAACTTTTCTTTCTCTAGGTTTAAGAGTTTTTAGTTCCTCGTTGATTTGGTCTTTCAGGGCGCTCCGCTCAGCTTCCTCTTCGGGCCCCTCAATCATCAGCATTTCTGGTCTAATAAGTTTTAGGGAAATTGTTTCCGTTAGACTTATAGACCTTTCCTCGATAGCCGCTGGAACGGCTTTTAACTTAAATTCCTTAAGCCATGGAGGAAAAATGCTCTCTGCGGGAACCCTTAGAGCTTCAGCAATTTTTTCTTGAATCGCTGGTCTCGGGAAAGTCCGAAGATTCTCGTAGGAACAAATAGCTTCTTTGCTCACTCCCACTAATCTACCTAAGTCCTTCTGAAGAAGCCCGATTCTCTCCCTGGCCACTCGCATATACCAGTTAAAGATTCTCTGCTTCAGGCCGAAACGGAATTCTTCTCCCATCCATTCCTCCTTGGTCTGGGCATATAGATTGCCCAAGATATTTCCATTATGCACTTTATTAAAAATTTGTCAAGTTATAGTGAGCATGCTAAACTAAAATTGATGAAGTTTCTTGCCGAGAATAAAAAAGCGTATTTCGACTATGAAATCCTGGAAAAACTCGAGGCCGGGATTGTTTTAATCGGCCAAGAGGTAAAATCGATAAAATCAGGGAGAATAAATTTAGCCGGTTCCTATATAGTTTTAAGGGACTCGGAATTTTATTTAATCAACGCTAAAATTCCTCCCTATCAGCCGAAAAACATTCCTGAAGATTATGACCCTTTGCGCTCAAGAAAACTTCTTCTAAAAAAGAGGGAAATTGATTATTTAATCGGTAAAGTAAAGCAAAGGGGCTTGACTTTGGTCCCTTTAAAGGTTTATACTAAGAGAGGTAAAATAAAATTAGAATTTGGAATAGGAAAGGGTCTTAAAAAAGCCGATAAAAGAGAGCTAATTAAAAAAAGAGAGGCGGAAAGAGAGATAAAAAGAGAAATGAAAAATTACTAGGGCCCTATACATTAACCCCTAAAGAAGTTAATGTCGGGCTCTATACTAATCGTCGAGCCCGATATAGAAAATTTTATGTATAGGGCTCGACAAAGATTTCAGAAGAAATCTTTGGATAGAGGGGGGGGTGCAAGGAATCGACGGGAATATTCGTCAAAATAGGCAGGGGGAGTATGCTAGAAACTCATTAAACTTCTAGCAACAAAATAAGCGCCAAAAACTTATTTTCTAAACCTGCTTTAGCTTTTGCTTAAAGCAGCATCCTCTTTACTAACTCTCGATAGGTAAAAAGGGTGTCATATCATCGAGATAGATGGTTTTTTGTCTCGCGAACTTATCGAAAAAAAAGAGACAAGTGGTACTAGAATTTTTGCCTGTTTTTAAATCTAGTATTTCAAATATAAAACGGGACATCCCTGTAGAAATATTTTGGTGAAATTTCCGGATTGGGCTTCAATGCCCACACCTCCACAAGAATCTGTATAAACGAACCTTAATCAACAATCAAATAAGGGCTCGGGAAGTAAGAACGATTGACGAAACTGGAAAACAACTGGGAATTCTTTCATTACAAGAAGCGCTCCAGATAGCTCGGGAGCGCAATTTAGATTTAATTCAGGTTACAGAAAGGGTTGACCCGCCGGTCTGTAAAATAATGGACTATGGGAAATACTCTTATCTTGAAGAAAAAAGAGAGAAAGGGGCCAAAAAACAAAAGGGCGGCGAAATCAAAGGAATAAGACTTTCTTTTGGAATCTCAATTCACGATTTAGAAATTAGAGTTAAGCAGGCAGAAAAATTTTTAAAAGAAGGGAACAAGGTCAGGGTAGAAATGGTTCTCAGGGGCAGAGAAAAAGCTCATGGAGATTTTGCCAAAGATAAAATCAAACAATTTTTAGAAAGTTTAGCAAAGTTGACCCCTATCAAAACTGAAAGGGAATTAAAAAGAGAGTTCAGAGGATTTAATATGATTATTTCTAAACAATGATATGCCCCGTAGGAAAACAAAGGGATTTTCGTGGCTAAAATAATGACAAAATATTTTCTATCAAAAATCCCTGGCTATCTATGAGGCAATAGTTTATCTATTATTCAAAAGTTTAATTAAAATAATCACAGAAAATATTTAACTTCCTTCGGGTTATGAAATTACGAAAGTCAATTTTAAAACGATTCAAAATTACCAAAACCGGAAAAATCTTAAGAAGACGGAGCGGTCTTAACCATTATCGGGCGAAAAAATCAGGGGAAAGAATCAGAAAAAGTCGCAAATGGGTCAGAGTTTCGCCGCCGGAAGCTAAAAAGATAAGATCCTTACTGAGGTAAGGACCTTGATTTCTTACTCCGTTCGAAATTTAAAAAATTACTCCACTAATTCATGACACGCGTTAAACGAGGAAAAATTGCTCATAAAAGAAGAAAGCATCTCTTAAAATATGCCAAAGGTTTTCGTTGGGGAAGAAAAACAAAATACCGGGCGGCGAAAGAGGCTATATATCACGCCTGGGAATATGCCTATCGAGATAGAAAAGTCAAAAAAAGAGATTTTAGACGACTCTGGCAAATTCAAATTAATGCTGCTTGCCGTGAGTTGGATATTTCTTATTCTAAATTCATCGCCGGTTTAAAGAAAAACAAAATAGAGATTGACCGAAAAATTCTATCCCAACTCGCCAAAAACCAACCTGAAATCTTCGAAAAAATAGTAGAGAAAATAAAAAAATAGTCTAAAAATATTTTAAAATAAAAGGCCACCCTTAAACGGGTAGCCTTTTGAGTTATTATGATTATGGTACGCGTTTTACTCGGGGAGATCTAAATCACAATCTACGCAGAGTTGTTCTTTTGGCAGCCCGATGGCACCTGTTAAACCATCAATGGTATTATATTCCGAACTCTCGATTCCTAAAACCCGATTTCTGTCCTCCTTAGAAGGAAACTGGGTAGCTAAGGTTTCTCCTTTTTTAGTAGTTTTTCCATAAGGACAATGGGAACGTAATTCGGGATTAGAAATTCGGAAGTGGATTCCTTTTATCCCTAGTGCCCTTAATTTAGGGACCAAATTCGCTCGGGTCTGGACTCCTCTGACTAGCGAGTCGTCGCATACAACCACCTCTTTGCCCTGATAGTAGTCTTCTCCACTTTCCAATATTTTTATATTGGCCTCCAACTCCCTCGCTTCTTCGGTCTGAGGAGTAAAACTTCTGCCAGCGTACGGATATTTTAGCAAAGCCTCATCATAAATGGGAATTTTATTTATTTTTCCTTCGTTCACTTGCCGGCAAAATTCCTGATGATATCCAATAGCATGGAACCTACCCGAATCAGGAATAGGAACCACTATGTCCGGGATAAATCCCATTTTGATATCCTGACGAGCTAAATTAGTTCCCAACCTTTTTCTTACGGCTGAAGCTGGTATTCCTTCAAACACAGCATTAGGAAATGCGCTATAAACCCAGAGAAAGCTACAAAATTGTATTTTATCTCCGGGTATTTTTTCTTTTGTCTCGAGGCTACCGTTTTTCATTAGCACAATTTCCCCAGGCTCAAGGCTGCGGATAAGTTTGAACCCACGATTTCGAAACCCTCCCGGTTCAGACGCAACCGCTACTGCTCCTTCTTTTTCGCCTATGGCTAGGGACCAGTGGGCACTCGGGCAACGGACAGCATAAATTCCTTCTGAAGTCAGAATGAGAAGAGAATATGCTCCTTTAATGCCTCCGTTTGCTCTTTTAATGCCATCGATTATATTATCCCCTTGGGCGATGAGTTTGGTAATTATTTCAATATCGTCTCCCCTCTCGAAGGTATGCCTAAAGTTCTTAAACTGCTCAACTAATTCAGAGCAATTGATGAGGTTGCCTGAGAAACAGGCACTCATCTTTCCTAATCTCGAATCTACAAAAAACGGTTCTCGGGCGGCACCGCAATAACCAATACCTTCTGTTCCCTCAAGACCCAGTAAATCTTCACTGAAGGTGGGCCTAAATAACCCTCGATGGGTACGGATTTTTATCTCATCTCTGTCTGGATTGTACGTTGATAATCCACCATACTCCTCGCCCGCATGCTGTTGGTAAAATGTTTCCCAGAATAAATCTTCCAGAAAATCTCCTCGATATTTTTGGGTGTTGATGCTTAATGCAAACAATCCTGCCATTTTCTATAACCTCCCTTATCTTTATTTAAAATCAGGTTGTCAAAGAACAACCCTCCTATTTTTTAGAATATCGGATTTTCAATTCCGATTCAAGAAAATGCGCCTATGGTCTTCCGCACATTTTCTTATTACCATACTTTCCTTTTTTAGTAAACCCCACACCAAAATTTGGTGTGGGGGTAAAGTGGTTTTCTTTATGCTCGCAGATCTCTAACGGGACGAAAGGAAATCGTTTGCCTTTTGAAGAATTTCTTTGGCATTTTGGAAACCTAATTGTTCTATCGCTTCTTTATAAGGCAGCCATTTATAACCAATGTGTTCTCCGGAAATTTCTACATTTTTTGTTTTTGTTTCAGCTAAATAAAAAGTGACGAATTTCAAGAATATTTTTCTCTTTAAATTTAAAAAAGTATTTAACTAACTCTTTAAACCCTTCCACGATTCTAATGTCTTTTAATCCCGTCTCTTCTTCTGCCTCTCTTTTCGCCGCCTCTTCTGCCTTTTCTTCTTTTTCAATGTGTCCTTTTGGGAAATCCCAATAATTTTTGTCTGCCCGATGGCTTATTGATGGATAATATAACAACAAAAAGAGAGGCTTGTCAGCTTCTTTTCTAAAAATTACCGCTCCGGCAGAACGTTCAACAGGCATTTTATTTAAAAAACTTTAATAACTTTTCTAAGGGTTGGGTGTTAATAATATCTTTTTTTCTGCCCAGCCACGGCGGGCTTGGGCAATACCGAATTCGATAAGGCGCAACTGGTCCTGGCGATGCGAATCGGTATTTATTATCATCTTTACTCCAGCTTCTTTCGTTCTCCGAATATTTTGGTCATTTAAATCTAATCTGTCGGGAAAAGAATTAATTTCTAAAATTGTTCCAGTTTCTTTGGCTGCTCGCAAAATCTTATCAAAATCGATTCGATATTCGTCTCTTCTTTTTAAGATTCTTCCAGTAGGATGGGAAATTATGTCCACATTGGGATTTTTCATTGCCCTGATTATTCTTTCAGTCATCTTTTCTTTTTCCATTTTAAAACTTGAATGAACTCCGGCAATAACATAATCTAATTTTCTCAAAGCTTCGTCTTTTATGTCTATGGAGCCGTCATTTAAGATATTCGTTTCGGCTCCCTGTAAAATTCTGAATTTTGTATTTTGTATCTTGTATTTAGTATTTAGTTTTTCGATTTCTTTCCGTTGGGTAGCTAATTTTTTCTCGTCTAAACCATGCTCAATTCTTAAAAACTTGGTATGGTCGGCAATGCCAATATATTCATAACCCATTTTCTTTGCCGCCTCTGCTATTTCCAGAATTGTATTCACTCCGCCATCCCATTTCGAATGGCAGTGTAAATCACCTTTTATATCATCGTAATCAATAATTTTGGGCAATCCCCCTGTTTTACCCTGAGCTTGCCGAAGAGCCAGCTCAATTTCTCCCTGATTTTCTCTCATCTCCGGAGGTATCCATTTCATTCCCAGGGCTTTATAAATGCTCTCCTCGGTTTCACTGGCAATCATTCTTTTCCCTCGGAAAAGGCCATACTCCGAAAGCTTTAAACCTTTATCCATAGCGATTCTTCGGGTGGCGATATTATGTTCTTTTGAACCAGTGAAGTACTGAAGGGCTGAGCCATAAGACCTTTTAGGAACAACTCTAATATCCATATCAAAACCGTCTCTCATTCTGACTGAGGCCTTGGTCGCCCCTTTCCCCCAAATTTTTATCACTCCTGGTAAAGAAACAAAAAAATCCATGACTTTTTTGGGATTTTTCGAGATAACCAGTAAATCAACGTCACCAATGGTCTCTTTCTTTCTTCTGACAGAACCGGCTAGGGAAATTTCTTCAACCTCTTTCAAACTCTTTAATTTTTCATAAACTTCTTTAACTTTTGGCCAAATTTCTCCTAATAAAAATCTTCCTTTGCTTCTTTTTAGAAAATTAATGCCTTCTAAAATATTTTTTTCAGTTTTTTCGCCAAAACCAAAAAGCGGGGCAATTTTATGAGATTTGGCAGCTCTTTCTAAATCTTTCAAATTTCTAATTCTTAATTTTTGATATAAAACTTTGACTTTCTTGGGGCCTAATCCTTCGACTGCCGTTAATTCGCCTATATTGACCGGCGTTTTCTTTTTTAAATCTTCATAATATTTTATCTTCCCTATTTTCAAATATTCTTCTATTCTTTCGGCAATATTTTTCCCTACCCCAGGAATTTTTTCCAATCCCTTAAGGCCGTCTCTTTTGTAAATGTCCTCAACATCCTCTTCTAAACCTTCTAAAGCCAAAGCTACCTTTTCATAAGCGTAAGGTTTAAAGGCCACTCCTTCCATCTCCAAGAAAGAGGCGATTTCATATAAAATTTTGGCGATTTCCTGGTTTTTCATTATGAGATTCTATTTGTTTTAAATTTTTATAAAGGACAACGAAATTAACGCACTCATAAAAATAAAAAGGCCAACTAAAATAAATGCAAATATTAAAGCCGAATCTGGTGACTAAAATCCCCCGAGAGCTGCAGCAATAGCCTGACCACCTGTAAAAGCCACGGCACTAATTCCCCATTCAAAAGACTCTTCTCCTTTGTCTATAGCTCTAGTAAAGAAACTCATAGAAGGTGAGGCATTAAGAGCTATTCCTATTCCTATTAAAGCCTGAAGAAGATACATTTGCCAAGGGAAACTGAAACTAAAGTATATAAAAAATAGCAAAAAGCAACTAATATCCCACTAAAAATTAATAAATGCAATCGTTGAACTTCATTCATTTTTTTATCCACCCATTTAGCGCTCGGAAGTCGAGCTAAACAAAAGCTAATCGAAAAAATAGCAGCGGCGAAACCAGCTATTTCTACATTTCCTCCAATAATTTGTTGAGTAATAAAAATAGCAAAAATTGGAGCAACAATCCTGAGCCAGATATCCATATAACATTAGAAATTATTAAAATTTTGATAATCTTATTAATTTTCATAAATGTCTATGAATCCTTTGGTAGAAATTTTAAATCTCATCCTTTTTCTTATGACTGATTAATCTCGCTATTTTTCTAAATATAACAGACTCTAATATTTGAATTCCAAATCTAAAGAAAAAAACTGCTCCAAATAAGGCCACCATTAATTCAGCCCCCCTGATAATAAAGACAAAAGCCATGGCTGTATTCGCGCCCAAGCCCAAAGAATTGAAAATAAAAGACTGAATTGCTTCATGCGAACCGAGAGCGCCTGGTATAGGAATCAACATTGCCATAGAGGAAAAGGCAGCGACAGAAACGACTGATAGAATTCCCACTTCTTTTCCTAAAAACAAAAGTAAAAGAGCGGCTCTTGCTAACAACGTTAATTCATATAGAAGGCTCAGGCTAAAGCCTTTCCACATCGCTTTTCTGCTTGGTCTAAAGTATTGAAAAATCTCTTTTTCAACGTCAACTATCGTCTCTGTGCCATTAGAATTTTTAAGATTAAACCCTTTCAGCAAAGAAAAGACAAATCTTTCTTTCTTAAAAATTTTAAAATAGAAAATGCTTATTAAAGCGAGGAGTAAAAAAGTCCCCAGAAAAATAATTAAAAAAACTTTCGCTGGGGCGAAGGTTGCTTTAAAAATAAAAAATGTTATTCCAAAGATGGCGGTTATGGCATAAATAGTTATTTCTAAAATTCTATCTATGATGACCGAACCAATGGATTTGGACCAAGGGATGGAGTATTTTTCTTTTAAATCATACCCTCTGAAGATTTCCCCTCCGAAAATCACCATCGGAAAGAAGAAAGCGATTGAAAGGCCTGAAACATAATATTCGAAAACCTTTAAAAAGGGGACCTGGCACTGCTGGCTATTCAAGATTGTTTTCCACCTTAAAGACCTGATTAGGGCTGACAAAATAGTCAAAAACAAAATAAGCAATCCGGCCTGAATAGAAAAATGCCTAAGGGCCAGCTGGATATCTTTCCATCCGATATGATTAAAAATCCACCCAAAAAGGGCTGTTCCAATTAAAAGAAAAAATAAAAAAAGCAAAAATTTTTTCATTTTGCTATTTTGATTGTCCTGCGCCGAACTTGTTCGGGTTCAGGACGACTTTATTCAAATCTTCTAAAAATTTTTTAAGATTGACTCCGTGAAGTTTAGCCGCCTCTTCTATTGTTTCCGGGTCAGCCATCGGACAGCCAACGCAATGAAGCCCGTAATCGAGGAAAACAAAAGCGGTTTTGGGATATTTCTGAAGTACCTCTCCAATGGTCATTTCCTTGGTGATGGTTCGACTTCGCTCACTATCACCCTGAGTTTGTCGAAGGGTGGTTTTAATGGTTTTTTTCATAACTATTTTCTAGTATATCAAAACCATCAAAAAATACCAATCCCTTACAGAATAAAAAAACGGGGCTCTCCCCTAGTTGTTGATTTATCCTAAAATTCTTAAACAGCTAATATTTTACTTTCTTAATTTTGTAAATTGTTTTTAACGGAGTGAAGATAGCGATTTCTTCCCCGGCCCGATGACCCAAAAGTGCTCGACCGACCGGGGATTCGTCAGAAATTTTACCCGAAGAAGGATTCGCTTCTAGCGTTCCGACAATAGTAAGCTCTTCGGTCTGACCATTCGTTTCCACCAGAACGGTTGCTCCCAAATCGATATTCTTTTGTTTTTCCCTTGGGGGAGTTTTAATTAATTCAGCATTCTTTAAAATGTATTTTAAATCGGATAACCTGGCCTGCAACAATTCATTATCTTCCCGGTAAACGATGTATTCGGGATTTAATTCCTCTGAATGAAAAGTTTCTGGGACTTTCTCCCGAATCTTCGAGCGGGCAATTTTCTGAAGCTCTTCGTATTCTTTCTTTAAGGTCTCAAATCCTTCTTTAGTTAAATAAAATTTTTCAGGATGGCGCGGCATATTCTAATTTTACCCGTTAAAATCACCTGTTAACGGGCCATAACACTTCATTTTATTATATCAATTTAGCGTGTCAAGCCTTAAATCTAAAAATCGAAACAAAACCGCCCCAGCTGGGGCGGTTTTGAGTTCTTCCAATTAGATTATCTTCTAAATTGGCTTCTCCTTTTCGACCAGCAATCTCGACAATAAATCGGTCTGTCAGCTGCAGGCTCAAACGGCAGTTCGGTTATTTCTGTTCCACAATCAGCGCATTTCCAATTTCCTTGAATCATCTGACGGGGAGCGAAATCTTTTGCTGGGCGATCAAATTTTTTGAAGGCCATATTAAACACGACGATACTTAACTTAATAAGAAAGCGACCTTTGCGAATTAAGTCGCTACGCTTAAAATCTAGGCCATCAATTTTTATCTCTAAAAACGAGAGCCAAATTTAAGATACTTGCCCTAGAGAAAACTAAAAGTTTTCTTTTGGGGCTTCGACTTATTCGACTAAATTCATCATAGACCTTCCCCTGTTGGCTTGTCAAGAGAAAAACCAGTTTCAGAACAAAGTTTTTTGCCTTATGGCCGCTTTTTGCTCTCCCCTCGAAAAAATTCCTATTTTCCCATAAACCCCGTCATAGCCTGGCTCAATAAAGACTTTCCCTTCTCTTGTCCTAATTATGCCTTCGGCTATTTCTGGCAAAGTGGCCGCTTCTAATTCCTGATGATTGGCTTCGAGTAAAATTTTAAATTCGTTTCCAAATTTTTTAATTAAATTATTATATCTTTCCAAAACCTGTTTAGATCTGGTCATTACTCCTATGGCATCGGCGATTATTTCTTCCAAGGGAATCAGACTCTTAAAAGGGATGGCTCTCTCCGGCCTAAAACCTTCTTTCCTGTCAGCTAATTGCTCAACGCGATTTAAAACACCGATGGTTAAGGGGCGACCGCATCTTGGGCAGATATTATTATATTTTTTTGACTCTTGGGGAGACAAACTTATTCCGCAATTTCTATGGCCATCGTAGTGATATTTTCCTTCTTGAGGGAAAAATTCAATAGTATAAAGAAATTTTTGAGGATTTTTTGATTTTATAGCTTCGGTAATGGCCGGATAGGAAATTTCGGTATCAAAAACATTGGCCTCCCGACCAATCCGGCTGGGAGAATGGGCGTCGCTATTGGAAATTAGGGTAATTTTATCTAAGGCAGACAGTCTCCAATTCATCGCCGGATCCGAGGAAAGACCGGTTTCAATGGCAAAAACATATTTTGAATACTCGTCGAAGCATTCCTCGATTGAATCAAACCCAGATTTTGAGCCGAAAATTGAAAACCACGGCGTCCAAGCGTGCCCAGGGATCAATAAACAATTCTCAGAAGTATTAAAAACAATTTTGGCTAATTCTTTGGCATCTAACCCTAAAATTGGCCTGCCGTCGGATTTCAGGTTTCCGATCCAGCCCAAATGGGCATTAATTTTTTCAACCGTTTCAAAGGAAGGAGCAAAGATGACAATATGAATTTTCCGAACTTTGCCTTTTTTTGAATAAATACAGCTAATTTCAGCGGTTAAAATAAATCGGGTGCCTTCTGTCTCGGATTTTAATCTATACAAACCTGGTTCCGCCGGCTCTAATTTTTCTTTTAGTTCCTTCAGCCAAACGGGATGGGTAAAATCTCCCGTTCCCAGAACTTTAATTCCTTTAATTTTTGCCCATTTATCAAGAATTTCCAGATTCATATCTTTGGAAGTCGCCCGGGAATATTTGGAATGAATATGAAAATCAGCTACGAATTGCATACTATTTAGTTTTAACATTTAATTTAAAAAAAGAAAAATAATAAGAGGCTGGACAAGGCCAGCCTCTCATGCAAAACATTTTGCGGTTTCACCTCCTGCTTAATTTTAAGGAATGCTGTGACGGAGAAGTAGCAAGTTTTCCCTGGCAAGAAAGGCATCTGTCTGGGTCCTTGCCGGTATTGTTAAATACCGCCACTCTCCTATCCAGGAGAATGACTTTCCTGCAATCAACACAAAGTTTATCCTCACCAAACCTTGGCGAGGTACTTGGCGCTTCTTTCGCAAGAAAAAAAATGCTACCAAAGACGGGGCGATCCATAACCTCTTGAGCCCTCTGCGCTAACTCAGTTGTGTCTGGCAAGACTACTCTCCTTTCCTCTCGTTATTTTTTTAGAGAACAAAAAAGAACTTTCTTCGATATCTACCTCCCTTATAAAATAATTTGATTATTTATTCTACCAATTTTTTATTTTGAAGTCAATATGGTTTTTCATAATAGAGTTTTATACGATTTTTGCAAAGAAATAAAACGCTTCAAATATAATTCCCAAAACAAAAATTCCGCAAAGAGAATAAATCAGAGGATTTATTTTTTTGCCTATTGATTTGAGGAAATTGCGATAAATAAAAACAATAATCATTCCTTCTGTTCCTATCAATACTGTTCCTATAAGGCCTATTATCGGAATATATTCTTTAGGCCCGATAAAAAACAAAGCTAATGGCAGAAAACAAGCTATGAACCAAGATATGTTTTTTGATAGCCCGAAATCATGCCGCAAAATTTTCTTTAAAATCAAACCTATGGCCACAAAAGAATCGAAAATATTCACTATTCCGAAAATAAGCCCCGCCTTGACGATGTTGCCTCCTGTAGATTTCATAAACCCTTCAATTGCCTCTTTTGAAGTAGATTCTCCCGAAGCGCCTAAAATAGTAATAATGAAAAATAAGTAAGTTAGGGCAGAAAAAATAGTTCCGCTGATAATGACTCTTTTAAATAATTTTAAGTCAGAAGAAAGCAGCCGTTTTAGTTCTGGAATAAAGGTTGCGCCCCATAAAGAAAAAAGAATCACCCCGTAAGGAAGCGTCAAAAAACTAAAATTGACAGAAGTAAAATTTTTAAAATCAATGATAGGGACGGCCTTAATAAAAAAAGTGATAAGAATTATGAAAAAGACCGATAACAAAACCAATTCAAAGACGGCAAAACTTCTTACGCCGCGAAAGATTAAAAAGGCTCCGAAAGCAAAAAAGACTAAGGTCCACAAGGTGCTGTTTCCTCCTATTAATGGTGCCAAAAATAGATTTAGAAATTCCCCGCCAACAATTAAATAAACTAGTAAAGCTCCTAAGGTACCTAATCCTATAACAAGAAGGGTGATAATTTTCCATCTTTCGCCTAAATATTTAGCAGCATGCCCTGGCAAATAATTCGATTCTTTTGTTCCGGCAACAACTTCTCCATAAAAGAGGTGGACAAACATCACGACAACTGTCATTAAAATAAAATACCCTAAAACAACGAAAAAACCGGCTTTTGAGGCAATGTATGGAAGACTGAAAATTCCTACCCCAATTATTGTGCCGGTAAAAACCGAAAGGGCTTTTAAAAACTTAAAAAAATCCATAAAGCATCTCTGCCTTCCTTAGTTTTCCCCTCCCTCGTTTATGGCTTATAATTTGTAAACCTGGTAGTCCTCTCTTACTTTTTCGTTAACTTTTAGGCCAACGGATTCTCCGGTTTTGGCGGTTTCCACTTTTTGATGCTCAACTTCCATCGAATCTACGCCTTGAGTAAAATCCGTTGCTCCGCCGGCAATCCTAATAGTATCGCCAACTTTTAAAGTATCTGACAATTCAATAACAGCTACTCCGATTTTCCCAAAGTAGTGGGTGATTTTGCCTATTAATTTCCCTTCTTGATTTTCTTCTGCCATAATTTTATTTTGAAATTAATTTGAAAAAAATTAAAAATGTCGACCTTTGTTATTAAGGTTTTTCATCCTCTTTTTTCATCAGCTTAATCAATTTCTTGACTAATTTTTTAGGATCTTTATCAAAAACAATTTTTCTTTTAATTACTCTCTGGGGTCCTTTGATAAGATTTTTGATATTATCAGCCGTTCCGCCAGAGCCCTCCAAAACTCCGATCGGTTTTTTATCCTCAAAGGCAATGGTAAATTCATTTAAGGTTCCCATCCTACCGCAAATCACAATTATCCCGTCGGCGGCCCGCGTCATTAAAAGATTTCGGCCGCTATAATCAAAACCAGTATAAACCATTAAATCAAAGGCGTCTGTCGGCAAACGATAAGTTTTAATATGGGCCGATTCTGTGGAGGCCGGCGAGAAACCTATGCTAATTCCTTTTGCTTCTTTCGCTCCCTTAGCGGCAAGATAAGGAATGCCTGTTGTCGCGCCAGTAACTAAAATACAACCTTGACGAACAATCTCTTTACCTACTTCTTTGGCCAACTTTTCAGCGTTTTTAGAGCAGGTTTCGGGTTGAGCCGCTCCGGAAACAGCAATTTTATACTTCATACTTATATCTTAACAAATTAAAATTATTTCTTCCATTGGTGCCCCTACTCCGAATCGAACGGAGATTTCAACCTCCGGAGGGTCGCGCTTTATCCGTTAAGCTATAGGGGCATCATTTTGGGCAATTAAATAAATATTTGATGTATTTTGCCTTAGTTTCGATTTTCTGCCACTTTCGCTTAATAATATTTGAAACCAGCCTTCTCCACTAAAGATTTCTAACTCCTTTTTTGTAAAAAATGATAATATCTTTCGGATTTTATCAGCCCAAGGGACAAAAATATCTCCGAAATCAATTTTGATTTCCTAAAATTTTAATAAGCAATATTTTAAAAGCATAAAGGAAAGTATCTTTCCTCCAAATATCCCAAACTGTTAAAATCAAAATTCCTTTCTGGCTTTAAAACTCTTTTTACTTCTTTTAAAAATTCACTTCTTAATTCTTCTAGAAGGAATATGTATGTAAAACAGCTATGCTAAAAATCTTATCGAAATTATTATCGGGAAATGGTAGATTTAAAGCATCGGCAACCTGAAAATTATTCTTGAGGATATTTTTTTTTGCAATTTTGATCAATTTTTCCGATATTATCTATACCCGATATAATCTATTTTTTTGTCTTTGAAAAATTCTAAAATCTTCCATTTCCACAACCTAAATCCAAAATTTTATCTCCGCTTTTAACATAATTATCCAAAAATACTTAATTCCGTCCAAGATATTCCAACGAGTTCTTGAAAAATCATCGGCAATTAGTTATAATCCTCTTTAGTTTTCTCTAATAAATATTCGGCGTATTTTCTATCCATGTTATACAAATGAAATATTAATTCAAGAATTACTAAAAAATAGAGTTAAAACTCCGGCTGATTTGGCTTTTTAAAAAGAAAAATGGCAAAAAAATATAAAATTGCCTGCCCGAGCTAATATTACTCTACTAAAATTTATCATAAATTAGTGAAAAATAAAACCCTCCTTCGCCAAGGCTACGGAGGACGCAGGAATAAAAAAATATTCGAAAATTTAGAAAGATTGCTTCGAACACGACCCATTCGCTCGCTTTCTGGAATTGTTAATATCTCGGTTTTAACTAAACCCTATCCCTGCCCGGGAAAATGTCTTTATTGCCCGATAGAAAAAGGCATTCCTAAAAGCTATGTTTCGGGGGAGCCGGCGGTAGAAAGAGCGAAGAGATTGAATTTTGATCCCTATTTACAAGTCAAAAAGAGAATTGAAATGTTGAAAATTGAAGGCCATCCGACTGATAAAATTGAACTAAGAATAGTCGGCGGGACTTGGAGCTATTATCCTAAAAAATATCAAAATTGGTTTGTAAAAAGATGTTTTGACGCCTGTAATGAAAGAAAAAGTAGAAATCTAAAAGAAGCCCAAATATTAAATGAAAAAGCGAAACACAGGATTGTTGGCTTGTCTATTGAAACCAGGCCTGACTTTATTAATATCTCTGAAATTAAGAGATTGAGAGAATTAGGAGCAACAATGGTTGAGTTGGGAGTTCAATCAATTTATGATGATGTTTTGAAGCTAAACGCGCGAGGTCACGGGGTAAAAGAAACAATTTTAGCCACAAAACTTTTAAAAGACGCTGGATTTAAGGTTCTATATCAAATGATGCCGAATTTACCCGGTTCTAATCCAAAACGAGACGAGAAAATGTTTGAAGAATTATTTCAAAATCCCGATTTTCAGCCCGATTTATTAAAAATTTATCCTTGCGCCTTTTAAAAGAAGCGCCGCTTTATAAATGGTATTTAAAAAGAAAATACAAACCTTATCCCGAGAAAGTTTTAATAAATCTTATTAAAGAAATCAAAAAGAAAATCCCTTACTATGTCAGGATTCAAAGAATAACCAGAGATATTCCTTCTCAGAAGAATTGTCGCCGGAGCGGCGAGAATCTCTAACTTGCGCCAAATTCTTACCGAAATTATAAAAAAAGAGGGCTGGAAATGTAAATGTATTAGATGCCGAGAAGTTAGAGAAAAATACAGCCCAAAAGAAAAACCTTATCTTTTCCGTCAAGATTATAATGCTTCGGACGGAAAAGAAATATTTTTGAGTTTCGAAAATAAAAAAAGAATAAAACTGTATAGTTTGCTTCGCTTGCGAATAACTTCCCGAAAACAAGGCGATAATCCGAGAAATTCATACTTACGGACAACTTATTCCGATTGCCCAAAAAAAATTAGCCCCGCAACATCAGGGGCTTGGCAAAAAATTAGTTAGAGAGGCAGAAAAAATTACTAAAAAGGAATTTGGCTTAGAGAAAATAGCTGTAATTTCTGCTGTGGGGGCTCGCGATTATTTCCGAAAATTGGGATATGGATTGAAAGATACCTACATGGTTAAGAATTTTTAATGATTTTTCTTCTCCGACATTTTTCTTTGGTAGTTTTCAGAAATTTTCTATAAATAAATCGGTCTGGCGTCCGATAAGCCAGTTTTCCTTTTTTAGCTCGTTTTGAAGCGTAATTTCTCATAGCAAAAACCTTTCCTTTAATCTTTTTTGGGCTTTATTTTTCTCTTCAATTGAAATCAAGCTCTTTTTTATTCCTTTTTCCATTATTTCCAAAGTTTTATCATAAGTCTTTCTATCAACCGGATATGGTGTTCCGTCTTTGCCTCCTACTGAAAATGAATATCTGGCTGGATCCTCGTAGGAAGGCTTTGCGCCATAAATTATTTCGGAAACGAGAGATCAGAGCCCTTATTGTTTTTGGCCCGATTCCTTTCAGCGATAAAAGTTTCTCAAAGCTTTTTGGTTCTTGGGAATTGGCAAAAAATATTGTTTTTTCTAATCTTTTCAAATCAAACTTTTCCTCGACAACCGGATGCCAATAAAATTCTGTGTCGTAAAGCTCCATTGATGTGAGGTTTTTCGATTTTTTAGTTTGGATTAGATTTAGATTTCTTAAAAATTTTTTTGGCTCTTCTCTAACCTGAGCCACCGAAACTTCCCGATTTTTATTGCTTTCTTTGGCGGTTAAATTTAATGGCTTGACTTTAGCCCCAGAAATAATCCCGGAATGAGGTTCTTCAATAAAATCAGGAGCATCTTCGTTTTTTTTGAGAGTAGAAGACAACCAGTGGTAGCGACGCGCGGTCTGATTATCCGTATTCATCCCTTGCTGGATAACTGTCCAATTGCCAGATTTGGTAAAGAGAAAGTTATGCTGATAAATTTGGTAATTATCCTGAATCAACGAAGAGTCGGTTTTGGCCGCCATTTTTGAAGCATAGATTAAATTGGGAGAGAAGGAAAAACCTCGCGACCTCCCGTAAGCTTCAATTTCCTCCGGTGTTTTTCTCGATTCTCTTTTTCCTCCACAGACATAAATACCTAATCTATCCTGAATATCAAAAAGCCCGGTCTTTAAAGCGCCTAAAGTGATGGTAGTTAGACCGCTCGAATTCCAGTCAAAGCCAATTACGCATCCCAAACTCTGAAACCAAACCGGATCAGAAAGTCGTTTTAAAAATTCTTCTGGTCCGAATTCTTCTACAATAGCCATAGCTATCCCACGACCCAGTCTTTTCATCCTCTCAAAAAGCCAACGCGGGCATTTCCCATAATCCAATGGAATTGTCGCAATACCTGTTCTCATATTTCTAGTTAATTCTATCAAAAAACTGGCCCTTCAGCCAGTTTTAATCTTAAAATATTTTTGTTGCCTAAGACAACTTAGAAGTTATTTTTAATTTTTGAAAATCTTTAGCTAATTTTACTAAATATCTTACCCCTGTGCCAGTAATCCTTTAGCTAATCCCTGATTTTCAATCGAGGTCATTGTTGGAGCAATGTCTAAATGAATCCAGGGAATTTCTTCAACAAAATTCTCTAAAAATAGAGCGGCAGTAATTGCTCCACCATATTTTGTTTTACCTAAATTAGCGATGTCGCCAAAGGTTCCTTTAATTTCTTCTTCATACTCTTCCCATAGAGGTAAGGGCCAAACATAATCACCAGACTCTTCACCAATCTGGCGAAAAGCATTTTCCATCTTTGGAAGATTGGTGAATAAGCCAACTATTTGTTGCCCCAAAGCTACCACGGCCGCACCAGTTAAGGTAGCAACGTCAATTATTGTTTTCGGTTTGAAATTCTTAGCAATAAAAGATAGGGCATCGGCCAAAATAATTCTACCCTCAGCATCAGTACTAATTACTTCAATTGTCTTTCTGTTGTAGCTTTTCAAAAGATCGCCAGGCCTATAAGATTGGCCGGAGAGCATATTTTCAACTGCCGGGATTGCGGCAACGATATTCAAGGGAAGTTTAATTTGAGCGATAGCTAAAATTGCTCCCAAAACAGCTGATCCGCCAGATATATCCATATGCATTCCCTCTTTCATTGCATCAAAAGGTTTAATATCTAAACCGCCACTATCGAAAGTGACTCCCTTGCCGACGAAGGCCAAATCGAATTTCTCCTTTTTGTCTTTGCCGAAATATTTTAAGATAATGAGCCTTGGTTTTTGGAAGCTTCCTTGGGAAACCCCTAAGATTCCTCCCATACCTATTCTTTTTTAGCTTCCTTTCGTCAAAAATCTTAACTTTAACATTCTTAACCCTTTTGCTCATGACTGCTGCTGTTTTGGTAACTTGTCAGGGGTCATTTCGCCTCCAGGGATATTTGCTAAATCTCGGGTGAAATTTATCGCCTGCCCAATAATTTTCCCTTGATTTAACTCCTTTAGATATTTTTGAGGATTAGGCCAACTAATTTCAATTGTTTTTATTTGCGACCATCCTTCTTTTGGTTTTTCTTTATAGCGAGTAAATTCGTAATCGGCTAATAAAATATTTTCCGGTATCTGTCTAACTAAATTATTTAAATCTGTTTCTCGGGGAATACTCTTTTAATAATAGAATTGCTCGGGCGAAATTATTTCCTTTAAATATCTAATGCCCTTTCTCAAATTTAATAGAAATTTTCTTTGATTCCATTTTTTCTTTTCTCCGACATTTAAAAAGATAAATTTCCCTTCTTCAGAGAAAATCAAGCGGATCTTCCTTTTCTTTTAGCGAGATGAGATCCTTGGAAAATTTTTAAAATTCCTTTTTAATTCCCTCTTTTTCAATCTTACTTTCTCATCTGAAAAAAAGGGCAAAATAAAACCAGCTCAATTCCCAACTAATTTTTTGTTGCTCGTTTAATTTTATTTCCATATTGTTTTAATTTTCATATTTTTTGATATAGCTCGTTAATTAATTTTTCTTGTTCCTTTAAATCTAAAACTTCCCGGCGAATCCGGGCTTTTTCTAAGCGAACAAATTTTCTGGTGCTTTTGGATAACTTTCTCCTTTCCATAATTACTAATTCTTAATTCATAAATCATAATTCGATATTTATTCTCCTTTTATTACGGCTAATGGTACTAACTTTGCCACTTTTTTTGATAATCCGGCGTTATGGACAACCTCAACAACTCTATCAATATCTTTATAAGCCATTGGCGCTTCCTCGGCAATCCCTCTGAAGCTCCAGCATTTAACAATAATACCTTTTGATTCTAATCTTTTACGACCTCTTGTCCAGAGATTCTTCTCATTGCTTCATGGCGCGACATTGTTCTGCCCGCCCCGTGACAGGTTGAAAACCAGGCCTCCGCCCCTTCTTTTTGTCCAACTAAAACATAAGAAGCCGTTCCCATTGAGCCGGGAATTAAAACCGGCTGGCCGACTTGGCGATATTTTTCCGGGATTTCCTGATCGGGCGGAAAAGCCCGGGTGGCTCCTTTTCGGTGAACGCAAAGTTCTATTTCTTTGCCATCAACCAAATGTTTTTCAATTTTGACAATATTGTGAGCAACATCATAAAGTACCGAAAGCGGCAGGGCTTTTTCTCCTAAAACCGCTTTCCAAGCCTTTCTGATAAAATGGGTAATCATCTGGCGATTTGCCCAGGCATAATTTGCTCCGCAAGCCATGGCTGAAAAATATCTTTTGCCTTCTGGAGAATTAATCGGGCAGGCGGCCAATTCTCGGTCGGGTAATCTTATTCCATATTTTGTCATTGCCTGCATCATAATTCTGATGTAATCAGTGGCAATTTGATGGCCCAATCCCCGCGAACCAGTATGAATCATAATCACCACTTGGTCTTTAAATAAACCGAAAATTTCAGCCGCTTTTTCGTCAAAAATTTCCTCAACTTTTTGAATTTCCAAAAATGTTCCCGCTACCCGAGAGTTCCAACTTGATCTCTTCCTCGATTTTTGGCGTAGTCAGAAACGGTCGCCGCATCAGCCTAAGCAATTTTCCGTTTGATTCGCAATTTTCTAAATCCTCTTTTTCGCCATAACCCTGCTCAACTATTCTTTGAGCGCCTCCTTCTAAAATTTTGTCTATGAAAGAAATATCCAGTTTTATTTGTCTTCCCTGTCCAAGACCGGAAGGAACTTCTTTTTGAATTTCGGTTGCTAATTTTTCTAAATGTGGCCTAATTTCTTCCTCCTTATATTCCGATTTTAAAAATTTCATTCCGCAATTTATATCATAACCAACGCCGCCCGGCGAAATTACTCCGTTTTCAATATCCATGCCGCCACTCCGCCGATTGGGAAACCATAACCTTCGTGCATATCAGGCATGGCCAGACTATAATTCACAATTCCTGGCAAAGTAGCAATATTAACCAATTGCTCCAGCGATTTATCCTTAAAACTTTCTTCTAGCATTTTCTCTGAAACATAAGCTCTGGCCGGCACTTTCATGTCTGGCCGAAAGCTTTTTGGAATTTCCCACAAGCCAATCCGATATTTTTTTGAAATCATTTTTGCATAGGATAACATAATTTTAACTTATTTGTCTCATAATTTCAATTAAAAAGGGCCTGTACTTTGATTGTAGCCCTCTTAAGACAAATAGTTTCTTCCCTTTTCTCTCATTATCCTCTGTTATTTACTCCTAGTTTTTCTCTTCTGTCTTCTTAATTCTCCAACAAGTTCTTTTCTCTTCTTGCTCTTCTTCTCGAGAAACCAGATGATGATGACCATTTTAGAACAGACGGATGAAAACTTGAATCTAGATCATCTCAGAATTTATCACATTTATTTCCGTCTATCCGAAATATTATAGTAACATTTTTCACAGACCATAATACAGTACTCTTCTCTTTTTTTTGAATATGAACCTATCGGTTTCCTAGATCTCTTCTGTCGACAATCTGGACATCCCAAGTCTTCTTCCATTAAGTTAAAATAGAGCATTCTCTTCGCTTCTCTTTATTACAAAATAAATGAACTAATTGGATGATTTATATATCAAAAAGAACCGTCGCTTCCCATTCTCCTTCTGTATTTTGATGAATTTCTAAATCGTGATAAGTGACGGCCTTTATATCTTCGCCGAATCTTTCTACTTTTTGGCCGAAAATCTCGGCTTCTAATTCGTTATCGGAAAACTTTTTAAATTTTAACATCAAATAAATTTCTTTATTGATTTGACTTTGATATAAAATTTCACTCAAAAAATCTACTAAAAGGGCTAGTGAATCAAGAGATTTTATTTTAATTTGCTCTTTTTATTTTTCTCCTCACCTTTAATTTCTGGCTTTTGACTTTCAGCCATTCCTAAAAGCATATTCAAAAATAATTCTTCTTTGGTTTTGCCGAAAGCCCTGATTTTCAAATCCGCTTTATGCTCAAGAATTTCATATTTCATGTTTTTAATTTCTTGAAATTCTTCTCTAACTACTTGTCTGTCGTCCCAAGGTATTTTTTTGCCACTGGCCTCAACTATCCACGGCTCGCAACCCTTACCGGTAATAATCAACTACATCGCCAGCCTGCGCCAATTCCAAAGATATCCTTATTGCTTCCCTTCTGTCTAATATTTTCTTTGCTTTTCCTTTGGCGCCTTCCGCCACTTGTTCAATAATCTCCATGCGGATTTTCGTCATAAGGGTCTTCGTTGGTGACAATGATTTCGTCGCAATATTTTGCCGCAATTTCGCCCAAAACCGGCCTTTTCCATTTATCCCTTCCGCCGCCGCAAGAACCCAAAACGCAAATCATTTTTCTTGTTTTCTGGTTTGTAGAAGGTTTGGTAAACTTTTTCTAAAGCATTAGGGGTAAAAGCATAATCAACAAACGCTTTAAATGGTTCTGAAATTACTTCTTCCATCCTGCCAGGGATTCCTTCAATTTTTTCTACAGCTGTTTGGCATGTTTCCAAATTAACTCCTTGCGATAACGCCTACGCAAATTGCTGCCAAAGCATTATAAATATTGAATTCGCCGATTAATTTTAATTTAAATTGAGTATTTTGAGTATTAATATCTCCTCTGTTTAAACCATAAGTGTATTTTTTCTTAGCCGGGAACCGCAAGAAATAATCGGCGTTCTCATCGTCAATATTAATAATATGAATTTCTTTGGTCGCTTGAAAAAGCTTACCTTTTGCTTTTTTGTAATTTTCAAAACCCTTATGAGCCTCAATATGCTCAGGGGTAAGATTGGTAAATACCGCGGCTTCAAAATTAATAAATTTGTGACGATATTGTTTAATTCCTTCGGAGGTAACTTCTAAAACCGCGTACTGACAACCAGCGTTTACTGCCTGTCTTAAAATTTTCTGGACTTTGAAACGACCAGGCATTGTCATTTTTAGAGTGTTTGGCCATTCTTTATCACCGACTTTAAATTTAATAGAAGACAAAGAAGCAATCTTATAACCTGCCTCTTCTAAAATTTTAGTGGTAAAATTAACCACCGTTGTCTTTCCATTGGTTCCAGTTACACCGATTACTTTCAATTTTCCGCGAAGGAAATCTGTAAATAATCGCAGATAAAAAAGCTAGTAAAAAATGGTACCAACTAAGCAGAAAAGAGGGAATAAATTTTTTAATTAGATTTTTCATCTCAATTTAATTTTAAGCTAATTTTGCTTAAAACAAAAGGGCGAACTACTCTCAGATTCAACCCCGAGGGAATGGAAAGGTTGATAAAAAAATTAAAATAAAGTAAGATATATTATATATGGCTATCACCAAGTCGGCGAAAAAAGCCCTTCGTCAAAACCCGAAAAGAAGGGCGAGAAATATTAAAGTCAAAACGAAAATGAAAAACCTCTTAAAAGAGGTAGGGGGTTTGATTTCTCAGAAAAAAATCGAGGAGGCAAAAAAACTTCTCCCGCAGATCTATAAAGTTTTAGACAAAGCAGCCAAAAACGGGCTGATTAAAAAGAATGCCGCCGACAGAAAAAAATCAAGGATTACAAAATCGATTCTCAAATCTCGGTAATCAGTAAATCCAAGGCCACGTCTGGCGCAATTTTTCCCGTCTTGATGGCTGAATCTACCTGAAAAATCCTCTGGTAGATTTTTTTTAATTGCTCAATCGTAAATTTTTGCGCCTGCTCATAGCTTTTCCTGACGATAAATGGATGGAGGTTGCTTTTTTTCAGAATCATATAATAGGGCCTATCCCTCTCCATCATGTCTTTAACCTCCAACAAATTCCGAAACTGGAAATTGATCATTGAGAGAAGATATTGAGGAGAGTCTCCTTTTTCTAAATGCTGATGGATTAAGGACAGAGCCGTCTTTCTTTTTCTTTTCAGCTATGGCGTCAATCGTTTTAAAAATGGATGTCTCAACTTTCGGTTTAATCAAAAGTTCAATATCCCCTTTCTCAATTCTTTTGCCTTTTTTGTAGATAGCTAATTTTTTAATCTCATTAAAAAGTTGCCAAGGGTCATGACCGATAAAATCAACTAAGGATTGGACTGCCTCGGGAGAGATTTCGCTTTCGTATTTTTGAAATTCTTTTTTTATCCAGTTTTTTAACTTCTCTCCCCTAAGCAAACTGAACCCTTGCAATTTTGAGTTTTTCTCTAAGAATTTAAATAAGGATTTTTTCGCGTCTACCGTTCCCTCTTCAAAAAACAGAACAATATTATCACCGAAAGGTTTTTTATATTTCAAAAATTTTTCAATAAAGTCTTGGCTGGAAAAAGTATTCTCTAAAATTATTAATTTTTTTTCCTTAAACATTGAAGCGGTCTCTATCTGCTCTTTAAAGTCTTCGAAAGTATTCTCTGCCATATTAAACTTAACTAAATTCAGCCCGCTTTTATGGATTTTTTTGTAATTCTCGATTATGTCGTTTAATTTTTGCCGCGACCGATAAGTGTCGGGCCCGTAAAGAAAAAGAATCATAATCGTTGTGCTTCGATAAACTCAGCATCAACCCTGAGCCTGTCGAATGGGTTGACACTTAGGACAAAAATGAGCTGACCTGCCGCCAATTTTTACTCTTTTGATAATAGTTCCGCAACGGCTGCATTTTTCTCCTTCTTTCCGATAAATTTTAAGGTATTTGGCGTAATCGCCCTCGCGACCACAAGCATCACGGTAATATTGCTCGGTGGTCCCGCGACACCGGATAGCTTTTTCTAAAATTTTTTTAATATTTTGGTGAATTTGTTGAATTTCTTTATCGCTTAACGTTTTTACTTGCCTGAGAGGATTAACTTTAGCCGCAAACAAAATCTCGTCTGAATAGATATTGCCTATGCCAGCAATAAATTTTTGGTCCATAAGCAAGGGTTTAATTTTTGAATTTTGCCTTTTCTCCAAGAGGGTTTTAAAAGATTCGAGGTTAATCTCTAGCGCCTCAGGCCCGAATTTTTCTTCTATCTCTCTCGTTCCCTTTACTTTTTTCCACCAGCCAAACTTACGCGTATCATTAAAAATCAATTGTGAACCATCATCAAAATTAAAAACCTTGCGAGTGTGCTGCGAAGGTTTTCCATTAAAAATCAATTGGCCGGTCAGCTTCAGATGGAAGATTAAACTTGAACTGTCGGCAAAATCAACTATCAGAATTTTAGCCCTCCTTCGTACGCCAATGATCTTCCGACCATTCAATCTTTTACCAATAATTTTCCGAGCCAATTGACGTCGAATTGTCTCAACTTCAGGCAACTCGGGCATATTAATTACTTTAGATTCTTTTTGATTTTTTCAATAATTTCTCTGGGGGCGAAATGCGCCTTAATCAAATAGTCAACTGCTCCCAATTTTAATCCTTTTTCAACGTCATCTTTCTGCCCAAGATTTGACAGAACAATAATTGGAACCGAAGAAGTGGCCGAATCTCCTTTTATCTTTTCTAAAACTTCAAAACCATCAATCCCCGGCAAAATAAGGTCGAGCAAAACCAAATCAGCGCCCTCCTCTTTAATCTTTTTCAATCCTTCTTCTCCGTCAATCGCTTCAGAAATCAAAAACCCTTCTTTTTGAAGTTTTCGAGCGATTAATTCTCTCAAAAATTTATCATCTTCAACTATAAGTATCTTAGCCATAGAAATAAGATTGATTACTATATTTTAAAACCTTTCCAGGTTTTCTTCAAATTCTTCTTTTAAGGGGAGGGTAAACCAGAAAGAACTTCCTTTTCCTTCTTCGGAGACAAAGCCGATTTTTCCTCCATGGGCCTCGATGATGTTTTTGGTTAAATAAAGGCCGAGTCCTGAACCATCGGTTTCCATTTGTGTAGCCTGAGAAGTCCGGAAGAACTTGCTGAAAACTCTTTCTTGCTGGTTTTTAGAGATACCTATGCCCGAATCCTGAACTTTGAGCTCTACTTCCAATTTATCACATTTCAAGGAAACTGTCACTTCTCCGCCCGGCGGCGTATACTTTAGAGCATTCTCAATAAGGTTTTCGATAGCCAATTTTATTTTTTCCCTGTCTACTTTTACTCTTGGAAGTTTCCCGTCAAACGGTTTTTTAAAATCAAATTTGAGATTTTTATTCTTAATCACCTCCTGGAAAGAATCTATTGCCTCCTGAGCCATGGTTTCGAGACTCTCCAAAGAATAGCTGAAAATATATTTTCCTTCCTCTATTTTGGCTACATCTAAAAGGTCCTTAATCAGACGAATCATTCTTTCGTTGCTTTGATGCGTTCTTTGCAAAAGTTCCTTTTGTTCCTCATTTAATTGCCCGACATCACCCTCTAATACCGTTTCCAAGGCCCACTTGATAGCTGAAAGAGGAGTTCTTAATTGGTGGGCGGCTAAGGAAATAAAATCGGTTTTCATTCTTTCAATTCTTTTTTCTCTGGTAACGTCATGTAAAATTACCAAAGTCCCTAATTTTTTTTCTGATTCAAATAAAGGGATAAAACTTACTTCGAAAATTAAATTGGTTTCGCCTTCTTCAAAAACTTCTTTTTTAAAAACTCCCCAAACTTTTTTGTAGTCAAAAAGTCCTGTGACAGACCTTAAATTTGCCAAATCCTTAAGTTCAGGGAAGGTCTTTCCAACGGCTTCTTCCCCTTGCACTCTCAAAAATTCTTCTGCCTGGGGATTAATTAAGGTAAGCTTATCCTCTTCGTCAAAAACTAAAATTCCGTCAGCAAAATTTTTAATAATTAATTGAATTTTATCTTTTTTGTCCCACTGTTCCATATTTAAATTATATCACGCGAAACGGGATATACCGAGTAGCACTCGCTATATCACACGAAGTAGGATATGCCGAGCAACGCTCGCCATATCACCATAAACTATCCTGTTTCAGGAATGAATTATAATCGGGCAATCTATCAATTAAGCTGTAGAATTCAAAGTCTTTCAGAAGCTGAACTGCCCTTTCTTTATTATATTTTCCAAAACGACATTTTTCTAAATTAAAATCTATTGGAGCGTCATATCTTAGCTGAGCCAGTATCTTTGAAAAAAACGCTTGCTCTTTGCCTTCTTTAAGTTTTCTTTGAAGATTTTGATTCAGACCAAGGACTTTCCCCCATTGATCCATTGACGAATATAAACTTTCCAAATTCTTAAATTGTTTTATTAATTGAATGGCGGTTTTCTCCCCAATCCCCGTCACTCCAGGGATATTGTCTGACGGATCTCCTCTCAAAGCCTTGAAATCAGGAAGCTGAAAAGGCTCAAGCCCTTCATATCTTTCCCTGACTTTTTCTTCATCATATAAAATAGTTTCTTTCACTCCTTTTTTCAGGTTGTAGACCTTGGTATTTTTATTAACTAACTGGAGTGTATCCAAATCGCCGCTGACAACAATTGTTTCAATCTCCGGCTTTATTTGTTTTTTGGGCGCCTGAACGGCGACTGTCCCGATTATATCATCGGCTTCAAATCCTTCTTTTTCAAAAATTTGGACGTTTAATGCCCTGAGGATTTCTTTCACCATGGGAATTTGCTGATACAGCTCGGGCGGAGCCTTCACTCTTTTCGCCTTATATCCTTTAAATTTTTTGTGACGAAAGGTCGGAGCCGGCACGTCAAAAGCGGCAACCACATAATCTGGCCGAAATTCTTTGATCGTTTTAAAAAAAACTAATAAAAATCCGTAAACTGCGTTGACCAGCTCCCTTTTTTTAGTCATCAAAGGGGGCAAGGCGTGATAAGCCCGGTGAATCACGGAATTGCTGTCGATAACGATAAGACGTTTTTTGCCATTGGTCATCCTTTTATTTTAACACAATAAAAAACCGCCCCGAAGGGGGACTCTCCACAAAAAATCTCTGCGCAAATTATTTTATTTCGGCATGTTTAAGATAATCTTCCTTTTGTTTTTGCTTATGAATTCAAATTTTATCCAAATTGTATTTTTAGGCAGGGTTTTACTTATCTTATCAGCCCACTCGATGGCAACGATATTTTGAGGGTCGGAAGCAATCTCTTTAAACCCTAAATCTAAAATCTCCTTCGGGCTTTGGGCACGGTAACAATCGATATGATATAAATACGCGAATCTACGCGAATGAGAACGCGAATCTACGCGGATGGGGAGTTTAAATTTTTTTATTATTACAAAAGTGGGGCTAAGAATTTTTTCTTTAATCCCGAGGCCCTTGGCAAATCCTTGTAAAAAAGTGGTTTTCCCGCCGCCCAAGTCTCCAACTAACCCCAAAATCAGGGCCTGTCCTGAGCCACGCCGAAGCCCCTTTTCTTTTCGACCGAGAACTCAAAATTTCTTTTGCCAAGGAATTGGCAACTTTTTTTGTCTGAGAAGAATTTTGGGTTAAAATATTCAATATCATATATAAAAAGTTGACAAAATTGAGCAAATAAGATAAGTTAAAATAACCTAAAGATGAATGATTTTTATCAAGCCTCAGAGCTTACCAAAAAATCTCAAAACATTTTAATTTCTCTCCCTGAAGAAGTTGACGGAGATAATTTTTGCGGGGCGTTAGCCCTTTTCTATAGATTAAAAGAATTAGGGAAAAAAGTAAATTTAACATCGCCGCGATTCCCGGAAAAATTCAGATTTTTAGGAGATGAAGAAGTTTTCGGAACCCCGAATCAAAATAACATTACAATTTCAATCAACACCAAGGGCGACAGAATTGATAGAATTCATTATGAAAAAGATTCTCAGGAATTGAAATTTTGCCTGAATTTAAAGGAAGGAGGCGTTGAGCTGGAAAATGTTTCGTTTAAAGCGGAGGGGAAAAGTCAGGACTTAACTATCTTTTTGGGCCAAGAGGATTTAAGCTTTGAATCTAAGGAAAAAGACAACCAAACTATAATCGTTAAAAATTCTTTAGGAAGCGTTTCAGGACTGATAAAAGAGTTTTTAGAGACTTTTGGTGAGGGACTGATGACAGGAAAAATCGCCACCTGCTTATTAACCGGTTTAATCTTCTACACCCAGAATTTTCGGAACTCAAAGATGGACGCGGGGTTTTTGGAAGAGGCGAGTTTTTTAATCAAAAAAGGGGGAGACTACCAGGAAATTATAAAAAATCTTTACAAAAACAATTCTCTTTCTGAAATAAAACTTTTGGGGCAGGTTTTTTCTAAGTTAAAAGTTAACAAGGATATCGCTTGGTCTTGTCTTTCCCGAGAAGATTTTCAGAAGACTGATTCCTCTTCCAAAGATTTGGGGTTCGTTCTCGAGGCCCTGAAATCAAATTTTCTCCTTCCCCAAACAATCTTTGTTCTTTGGGAAAGCCATCAATCAAAACCAATCATCAAGGGAGTTTTTTATTCGACCAAAAAAGATTTAATTGGCAGGCTTTTAGAAAATTACCAAGGTCTTTCAAAGGGGAACGGCGCTCTCTTTCTGGACAAAGAAAACGATCTTCAGAGGGCCGAAGAAAAATTATTGAAGCTAATAAGTTATTAATCTTTCGTGGAAAAGATTATAAACTACTAACCTTTTGTGGAAAAGATTACAGGACAAATTGAAATATCTCAAGAACAAACAGAAGAAATTCAAAAAAAGATTAAGCATCTTTCGAATTTGAAAGAAGTGCTTGAAAGCTCTTTTGATAAAGAGGTAACCGAGGTATTGAAAATTATACTCGGGGGTTCTTTGACTTTGAAAGCCTCTGATATCCATATCGAGCCAGAGAAAGAACAGGCAAAAATTCGAATCAGGATCGACGGCCTATTGCAAGACGTCCTTTTAACTTCTCTGAAAACATATACCGCTCTCTTGTCGCGCATCAAGCTTCTCTCTGAAATTAAGCTCAATGTCACTGACCGACCGCAGGATGGCAGGTTTTCTTTAATCTCGGCCGGTCTTCCGATTGAGATCAGGGTTTCGGCTTTACCTGCTGAATACGGCGAATCAATCGTCATGAGGATTTTAAACCCCAAAAGTTTAATTGATTTATCAGAGCTTGGCTTGAGAGAAGACCTTTCGAAAATTTTTGAAAGAGAGATTTTGAAGCCGAACGGGATGATTATTGTCACCGGCCCCACTGGTTCCGGGAAAACGACGACTCTTTACGCTTTTTTAAAAAAGGTTCAAAAACCAGAAATTAAAATCATCACTATCGAGGACCCGATTGAATACCATTTGGCAGGAGTTTCCCAAACCCAGGTCGCCCCAGACAAAGGATATGATTTCGCCAGCGGTTTAAAATCGATTATGCGCCAGGATCCCGATGTCATTCTGGTGGGAGAAATCAGGGATTTGGAAACCGCCAACATCGCCCTCCAGGCTTCCCTGACCGGTCATCTGGTCCTCAGCACGCTGCACACAAACGATGCCGCCGGCACCATCGCCAGATTAACTGATTTGGGAGCCAGCTCTACTTCAATCGCCCCGGCCATAAATATGGCTGTGGCCCAAAGATTAGTCAGAATTGTTTGTAAAAAATGCGCTAAATTATCACCGATTGATTCGGCAGCTCTTCAGAAAATAAAAAAGGCCTTGAGCCATTTACCAAAGGAAGTTAAAATCCCCGCTTTAACAGAAAAATTAAAAATTCCGAAAATTAAAGGCTGCCAATTTTGCAATTTTACCGGCTATCAAGGGAGAGTGGGAATTTTTGAAGCGTTTTTAGTTGATGACGAAATAGAAAAATTTATTTTGACCATGCCTTCAATTCCGGCCATGAGAGATCTCTCCATAAAAAAGGGTATGACAACAATGTCCCAAGACGGTCTGATCAAGGTTCTTGAAGGAATAACAACAATAGAAGAAGTAGAAAGAGTGACCGGAGAATAAAAATAACCCTGAAGCTGGGGGCCGCTTAAGCTTAGGAACTTGAAGTTAGAATTTCTCCGAGGAGTGGTCTCGCTCGCGCCAGGCCATCCGGCTAAGAGAAACTCTTGACCCCCAACTTGAGAGTTATTTTGCCCTTTTATTCTAACAAATTATGAAAGATTTGTCAAGAGCGCTATTTTTTATCTTGCTTTTTTTATTTTCTCCCCCTCTAATTAAAGCGGCTAGCCCTTTTTCTGTGGTTATCAATGAGATGGCGTGGATGGGAACGCTAATTATCGTCACAATTGTCGAACGAATGGCTTGAATTATACAATAATACTGACTCAGCAATTAATTTGGACGGTTGGAGATTAACTTTTCGACCCAACGATTGGCTCTCCCGAAATAAACCTGACAGGAACCATTCTCGGCTAAGGGTTACTATTTGCTTATAGTGGACTGACGACGAAATGGTCCCAGGAATCCCTACCGATCTAATTTATTCAACCTTGGCGCGATGGAATAATAACGGAAAAACCCTTGCTTTTGAAAGATAATTCGGGAAATTTAATCGATTCTGTCAATTGCAGCCTCGGGGTGGTTCTCCGGGGATAACTCCTCCAAGCAAACGATGGAGAGGAAAAATTCTCAGCTTCCAGGGAATGAGAGTGGCAACTGGCAGAATAGCCAAAACCCTGGCGGGACTCCCAAAGAGCAGAACAGCGCCTTTTTATCCCCACAGCCCGAACCCCAAACCGAGCAGTCTTTTCAGGAAGAAAAAATTGCGGAGCCCGCGACCCCCACAGCCAAAACGGTCTATCCGACAGGGATTGTCATTAACGAAATCCTGCCCTCCCCTACCGGACCGGACGAAACCGAGGAATGGATTGAAATTTTCAATCAAAATAATTTTGCGGCTGACCTTTCTGGCTGGAAAATAGCTGATACTGCCGGAGGGACGACAACTTACATTTTCCCTCAAGCGACGGAAATTTCTCCTCAAGAATTTTTAGTTCTTTCCAGACCAACCACTAAAATTACTTTAAATAACGACGGCGATGGAGTATCATTAATACAGCCCGACGGAGAAATCGTCGAAACTGTAAATTATCCTCAAGCCCCGCGAGAACAATCTTACAGCCGAACAGAGAATAAATGGGTCTGGTCGGCCTTTTTAACCCCGGGAAGCCCTAATATTGTTGCTCAATCAGAAATTTCTGAAAACAGAAAAGAGGTCTTAGGGGAGCAGACGACAGAGAATTCCGCCAATTCTGAATTTTCTTCAGAAATAACGCAGACTGAAAAGAAAGAGATTAGGGACCTCAAATTCATTTTTCATTTTATTAATCGCTTCGTCATTGGCTATTTTTTCGGGAGGAATAATTTTAATTCTTAAGAAGAAAATAAGTCATTAATTGTAAAATGTCAGGACATTCTCACGCCAAAACCATAAAACACGACAAAGAAATCAGTGATCAAAAAAGAGGCAAGGCTTTCTCAAAGTTGGCCAGAATGATTTCGGTTGCCGTCAGAGAGAAAGGAGGAAGCCCGGAAACCAACTCTGCTTTAAGGATGACCATCGAAAAAGCCAGAGAAATTAACATGCCCCAGGACAACATCGAGAGAGCGATAAAAAGAGGATTGGGAGAATTGGAGGATGCTTCTCTTGAAGAGATAGCGGTTGAGGCCTACGGACCAGGCGGCACCGCTATCATTATCGAAGGAATCGCCGATAACAAAAATCGGGCCTTGGGCGAAATAAAACAAATTTTAAATCAGAACGGCGGGAAATTGGTCGGCGAGGGAGCAGTCAGATGGATGTTTGAAAGAAAAGGAGTCATCACCATAATTATTTCGCCGACAACAAATAGGGAAGAGCTGGAACTCAAAGCCATTGAAGCAGGGGCAGAAGATCTCTCTTGGCGCGATGGTTTCTTAGATATCTATACAAAAGTTGAAGAGTTGGAAAAAGTGAAAGTTGCCCTGGAAGAAAAGGGGACAAAGATAGAGTCGGCTTCCTTAGATTGGGTGCCCAAAGAAACACTCGAAGTCAACGAAAAAGATAAAGAAGCCTGCGAGAAGCTTTTCGAGACACTGGATGAATCGGACAGTGTCCAAGAGATTTATTCGAATCTGAAAGACTAAACTCTGCTGACTTTGATTTCTTTTTTGCTGACGCTTTAAATATGATAATCATAGGCATAGATCCTGGAACGGCCACGACTGGCTACGGGATAATAAGAAAATTAAAAATAAAAAATAAAAAGCCGGGAGGGCCGGCCTTTAAATGCCTGGCTTATGGGGTAATTAAAACCACTCCCGATTTCAGCGCGGCTGAGCGGCTTAAAAAAATAAATAGCGAGCTCAATAAATTGATAAGAAAATTTAAGCCAAAGGTTTTAGCGGTGGAAAACGTCTTTTTTTTTAAAAACTTAAAAACGGCTCTCCCGGTCAGCCAGGCTAAAGGCATAATTTTATTTACCGCCGCCAAGGCAAATCTGCCGGTCTATGAATTCACTCCTCTCCAAATAAAAAAATCTTTGGTAAATTATGGCTGGGCAGAAAAAGAAGAAGTCCAAAAGAAAGTAAAAAAAGTACTCAGATTGAAAGAGGTTATTCGTTCCGATGATGCGGCCGACGCCCTGGCTACAGCCATCTGCTGCGCCAAAATTTTAAATGATTGATGCTTTGGCGCATCTGTGCATTAAAAGACTTGACAAGGTTTCGTGAAAAATTATAATGACCATTATGAACCCCGCCAAAAAGGGGCAAGATAAAAGGTCGTAAAATTACTAATTGAGACTTAAGAGTAAAATCATGATTTACGAAGACGAAATTCTAACTCCTTCTGTCTCGGAGGATGAAGAGACGGAAACCCCGACAGAGGGCGAGAGTCCGGAAGAACCCGAGACCACCGAAGAAGGAGATGATTCCTTAGAATAACCAAAACCCCGGGACTACCGGGGTTTTGCTATTTTAACTAAGAAATTTTCTCAAACCTTCTCTTGCCTGCCTGGACGACCATCCCTTTTTTTATTTTGATAATCTCTCGCCAATCGCTTTTAGTTTCCCCGTCAATTTTTATGGCCTTTTGCACGACTAATCTTTTTGCCTCAGATTTTGATGAGGCTAATTTTATTTTAACTAGCAAATCCAAAATGTTTAATGATTTTTGAGCCATTCTGACCTCGGAGATATTCGCCGGCATTTTTTTCTCTTTAAAAATTCTTTCAAATTCCTCCCCTGCTCTTTGAGCTACTCTATTGGAATGATGTATTTTTACAATTTCAAGGGCTAACTGCTTTTTCACAACTCTGGGGTTAATCTTTTTTAGTTGAAGTTCTTTTTTATATTGCTGAATTGTTCTTTGAGGAACGTTCGTCAGGAGCTCGAGGTAAGGGATAATCAGATTATCAGGGATGGACATAATTTTCCCAAACATCTGGTCAGGGGAGTCAGTCAACCAAACGCAGTTGCCAGAGCTTTTGCTCATTGGCTTTCCGTCAGTCCCAAGAATAAGGGGAAAGGTCAGAACGAATTTTTCTCTGTGGCGCATCTTTTTCTGCAGTTCTCGACCGATGAGCATGTTGAAGACTTGGTCAGTTCCGCCGATTTCAAGATCAACGTCCATGGCCACTGAATCGTAGCCCTGAAGCAAAGGATATAAAGTTTCATGAGCCCAAACTATTCCCCCTTCTTTTATTCTTTTTTGGAACATTTCTCTTTGAAAAAGTTTTACAGCAGAAATATGGGAAGCAATTTGGATAATTTCTTTAAGGGTCAATTTTACAAGCCAGTCGCCGTTATATTTAATTTTTATTTTTGAAAAATCTAAAACCTTAGCCGCCTGCTCTTTCCAGGTTTCAAAATTTCTTTCAATTTCTTTTTGAGTAATCAAGGGCCTAGTTGTTTCTCTGAGAGAAGGGTCGCCGGCTAAAACCGTGCCTGTGCCAATAACCAAAATCGCTTCGTGGCCCAAAGCGGCAAACTCCTGGAGTTTTCTCATCCCAATTGTATGGCCAAGGTGAAGTCGTGAGCTGGTAGGGTCAACCCCCCAATAAAGCCGGACTTTCTTTCTCTTCATAAGGTTCTTCAGCCCTTCTTTGTCGGGCAAAACCTGCTCCACTCTTCTGGTTAAAACTTCTTTAATTTTTTCTGGATTAGTGACAATCATATTTTCAATTTACTACATGCTTTAAACAAAAACAAGCCCCGTCAAACGGGGCTTGTTTTTGTTAGTTTCTTTTATCTACAACCGTAAAGTTCGTTTAGCTTTTTGATAGTCTTTGATCCAACAAAGCCGGTTCCTCTGGTTAATCCCCAAGGGGTCAAGACGTCTGCTTTGTATTTTACTTGGAAAGAAATCACTGCTTCTAATGTACTAATGCCATAATAACTATCAATTGTCCCCGTATAAACCCCTTCTTTCTGCAAGGCAGTCTGAAGAAATGTCACGTCAGCGGTGCCGCTGTCTTTATATCCTAAATTCTGTTTGAAAGTATAGCACCAGGCGAGGTTTGGCCGGCTAACAATTGAGCTAATTCGGCCCTGAGTTGAGCAATTTGAGCTGTAAGTTGAGCAATCTGGGCTTGGTAGGCTTGAATTTCGGCCGTGGGCGTTGGGGTTGGAGTAGTGGAGCCCCTGTGCAATTAGTTAAACTAGCTGTAATTGAGTAACTGCCAATTGTCCTGGTCGGGTATGGGTTATCGACCATGGCGTAATACGTTCCGGCCGATAAGCCGACTTTTGAAAGCTCATCTTTTAATCCCTTGTCATGAGTTGCCCTCACTCGTCGTAGTTATCTCTTAGATAAAGTTCCTGTCCCCCATCTAACATATAAATCATAATCTGAATCGGAATCGGGTTGGAGTGTCCATTTTATGCCGCAAGTCTGGCCAGAAGGAATAGTTACTTTGTAATATTGGGCTCTGTCCACAGACATTAGATACTTTGCCACCAGCAGTCCCAAAATCAAAGGCGGTGTCTTGGGTAGTAAAAGAAGCCGAGTCACAGGCAGTGGGCGTCGTCGGGGTTGTGCAATTTGTCAAACTAGCGGTGATCGAGTAGCTGCCAGTTGTCCCGGCCGGGTACGGTTTGTTGACCATGGCGTAATATGTTCCGGACGAGAGACCAGTTTTTGAAAGCTCATCTTTTAGCCCTTTGCGAGAAAGTTGCCTTCATTGTCGTAGTTATTCAGAGATAAAGTCCCTGTCCCCCATCTAACATATAAATCATAATCTGAATTGGAATCGGGTTGGAGGGTCCATTTTATATCACAGGTCTGGCCAGAAGGAACGATCACTTTGTAATATTGGTTAACTCCACATAGGTCAGTTTTTGTCTGCTAAAGCCACCAAAATCATAAGAGATGGCTCCCCTGAGGTCATATGCGGACTCATAAGCAGTATAAGAAATGGAGTCGCAGGCAACGGTTGCGCCGGCAGCAACAATGCTGAAATAATTATCGCTCTATCGGCAATTTGTTGAGAATACTGAGAAGTGTCTCCAGTTTTAAAAATTCTAATTTTGTAATATTCCCTCCGGCAGGGGCTATGGTGCCTCCTTCAAGAGTAAGGGAAGCCAATGATATTTGCCAAGAGTAGCAGAAACAGAAATCCCATTTGGGGTGATATAATTCGTTGACCCGCTGCCAGAAACATTTGGATTGTAATATTAACCTTGAACGACTACCGCTTTGAGCTCCAATGTAATTCGGTAGCTTCCCCAGGTTTCCATACCTCTCCCTCATTAGGAGAAAGAACGGTAACTGAGGGGCAACAGTGGATGCTAGTTGGGCAGATTGCCATTCACTGGCAACCATTGGCATTTCGCTGAAGCGGTATGCATTATACGCCTTATCATCTCCAGTGTAATCCCCACGAAGTTTGATGAGCAATTATATTACCTGGAGGTTTGTGTACACCCTGAATCAACAATAAATTCCGTATAAGCCCAGGTTCCTTTTGAATTCCTTATAGTAATCGGTGTAAAAGATTTACGGTTAGCCGCCGCGCGTCAGAATCGGTACAAGTATAGTTGGGTAGCAGGGGTGACGGAGGCCTGAGGAGTTGTAAAATACCACTCGCTGCTCCAGGCACTACAGTTTTGTAAAGAAGTATCGGCGCAGGCCCTGACCTTCCATGCGAAGGTTGTATTGTATGACGTCAAGACCCCTGAAGCAATAGTTATCTGGGAATTAGTCGTTGTCCCTGAGCTCCAGTTAGCCCCAATCATATATTGATAAACCACTCCCCCAGAGACATCGGTCCAGTCTAAGGTCGGCGTTAATAAAGGAACTGTTGAGCCATTGGAAGGGTAATTTAGGGCCGGCACTGTGGGAACTGCCACCGCTGCCTGGGTGGTGAAAGACCAAGAGCTACTCCAATCACTGCAAATTGCTGAAGCGGTAGAATCAGTACAAGCCTTTACTCTCCAAGTGTAGGATTGCCCCGAAGAGAGTTTCCCTGAGGATATGGTAGCCTGGGGTGCTCGTGGTAAAGGATCGAGTATTAAGAACGTTCCAAATATAAGCTCCTGCTCCGGAAACAGCCTTCCATGTCAAAGTGGGGGTAAGGGAGTTTACGGTTGAGCCACTGGAAGGAGATGATAGAGTTGGCTGGGCAGGAGCCTTAGGAGTGACAGTTACTGTCACGGTTTTGGTTACTGAACCGCCAGCCCCAGTACAGACGAGAGAAAAAACGACATTAGTTGTGGTGGTGGCTGTAAGATTGGTAATGAATTGTGAATGGGACCCAGAGGTAGCCGTCTTACTCTCCTGACCATTGGGTATTCGTTGGCACGACAGATGCTGAGCAAGAAGTAGCATTGGCCACAGACCAAGTTAAAGTCGTTGAGTCGCCGGAAGAAACTGAAGCAGGGCTGGCATAAAAAGAAGTAATGGTTGGGGGAGTTACCCAAGTGACAAAAACCGTCACGTTCTTAACTACTGTTATCAAGTGATCAGTGCTGGTACAGGACAGATAGAAAGTGGTAGTTGCGGTTAGGTTGGTAATAGATTGGGAGCTAGAAACGGCCTTACTCCCTGACCATTGGGTATTCGTTGGCGAGGCAGAAGACGCTGTGCAAGAAGAGGCATCAGAGGAAGACCAAGTAAGGGTTGTTAGATTGCCAGAGTTAATCGAGGCAGGGCTGGCCGTAAGAGTAACTGTCGGACTCACAGCCAGAGATGCTTTTGGGACGAGCATCCACCCGCAAGCAGAAATTAAAATTAAACCGAAAAGAGTTATCGTAATTTTTTTGTTGAATTTGCACATAGTTTTTGTCTTCGAACTTTAATTATTATTCTAATTTCATTATCGCTCTCCCGACTAAACTTGTCAAGGAGGGGAGATATTGATAAAATAGTGGTATGCCAAAACGAAAATATTTTCGGAAAATCCTCTGGCCAGAAAAACCCTCAAAGCTTGGTTTATTTTTAAGAATTGTTTTTTTATTCTTTTTTATTTTCCTCTTGGGCTCTGTTTTTATTTTCGTGGTTGTCGCCAAAGACCTCCCGAGACCAGAAAAATTTACCGAGCATCAGGTTTTCCAATCAACAAAAATTTATGACAGAACAGGCAAGGTTCTTTTATATGAACTTTATGGTGAAGAAAAAAGAACAATCGTCCCTTTGAGCGCGGTCCCGGAAGCTTTAATCAACGCGGTTTTAGCCGCTGAAGATGCTAATTTTTATAAACACATGGGAGTAGACCTGAAAGCCATTGCCAGGGCTATTTTGGTTGATCTGAGAATCGGCTCCCCTCTCCAAGGAGCCTCAACTATTTCCCAGCAACTAATCCGTTCCTCTTTTTTAACCAAAGAAAAAACGACCGAAAGAAAAACCAAAGAAATTATTTTAACCCTAGAATTAGAAAGGCGTTATCCAAAAGACCAAATTTTGGAGTGGTATCTGAATCAGATTCCTTTCGGCTCAAATGCCTACGGAGTGGAAGCGGCCAGCCAGACCTATTTTCAAAAATCGGTTTCAGAAATTTCCCTGCCCGAAGCGGCTGTCCTGGCGGCCCTCATCAAGGCTCCCAGCCAGCTCTCCCCTTACGGAGATAATTTGGATAAATTATTAGCCAGAAAAGATTACGTCTTGGAAAGAATGGCCGATTTGGGAAGCATCACCAAAGAGAAGGCAGAGGAATCAAAAAAAGAGGAAATAAAATTTTCCCAAATTCGTCAGCCCATCAAAGCTCCTCACTTTGTCATGTTCGTCAAAGGACAATTAGAAGAGAGATACGGGGAGGATTTTTTGAAGACGGCCGGGCTAAAAGTTTACACTTCTTTAGACTGGGACCTTCAAGAAGACAGCCGAAGAAATAATTTCCCAAAATGCAAAAGCCAACCAAGGATACCGAGCTTTTAACGCCGCCCTCGTCTCCCTAGACCCGAAAACGGGACAAATTCTGGCGATGGTTGGCTCAAAAGATTTTTTTGGCGAGTCCTCTCCCGAGAATTGCATACCGGGAGACACTTGTCTTTTTGACCCTTACCCGAACGTTTCTCTCTTGGGAAGACAACCAGGGTCGGCTTTTAAACCTTTTGTCTATGCTACTGCTTTTAAAAAGGGTTTTGATGATAAAACAATTGTCGTGGATGAGGAAACTAATTTTGGTCTTTGGGGAGGAGAGCCTTACACCCCCCAGAATTACGATGGGAGGTTCCGAGGACCGGTTACCCTGAGAGAGGCCTTGGCCCAGTCCTTAAATGTTCCCTCAGTCAAGGTTTTGAATTCTCTGGCCGGGCTGGAAGACAGCATCCAAACAGCCAAGGATCTGGGGATCACCACCTTAACCCAGCCTGCTTCTTTTTACGGACTTTCTTTGGTTTTGGGAGGCGGAGAAGTGAAACTTTTGGATATGGTTTCGGCTTATTCGGTTTTTGCAACCGATGGGCTAAGAACTCCTCCTGTTTCTATCCTGAAAATCGAGGACAACTCCGGCAATGTGATAGAAGAAGCTTCTCCTACCCCGAAAAGAGTTTTGGACGCAGAAATCGCTCGGCTGATTAATAATATTCTTTCTGATAACCAAGCCAGGGCGCCGATCTTCGGATTAAATTCCCCTCTTTATCTCAAAGATTACGAGGTAGCGGCAAAGACAGGGACGACCGACAAATACAAAGATGGCTGGGCCATAGGGTATACCCCTTCAATAGCAGTTGGGGTCTGGGTTGGGAACAACGACAACTCGCCGATGTCAAAAGAGCCGGGCGTGGTTGTCGCCGGGCCGATCTGGCATAGCTTTTTGGAGAAGGCTCTTCTAAAATTTCCAAAAGAAAGTTTTATCAAACCGGCAGAAAAAGAGAGCGAATAAAAACAAAAAAAACCGAGAAGGTCTTTTTGTTTTTGGCGGCTTCAATCTTTGGAAAGTCAAATCAACTCGCTCTTATCGGCATGATAACATACAGGTAGCTCGCGTCGCCGACCGGTTTCAAAACTCCTGGGCCGTCTTCGCCGTTTAGCTCAAAAAGAATCTCCGAGCTTTTAATATTCAATAAGCCTTCAATCAGAAACTTGTGATTAAAAGATATCTCCTGCTTTGCTCCTTTTATTTTCGACGGGATTGAAGATCTATTCTCTCCGAGATCTGGATTTTGGGCAAAGATTTCTAAGATTTCTGTTTTGGGATCGGCTTTTATTTTAACGTCATTGATCTTCCCCCCGAAAAGACTTGCGACTTTCACTTGATTTAAAAAGTTTTCCTTTGGCAGAAGGACCTGGGTTTCATATTTTTGAGGAATAATCTCCTGATAATTCGGGTATTCTCCTTCTATCAAACGGGAAATAATCTGAATCTGAGGATGCTTAAGTTCCGGCATAGATGTCTCGAACATAATCTGATCGGGGCTAAAATAAATTTTTAATTTTTCTTTTTTGCCGGACAAAATCTGCAAAAGTTCATACCCTGTCTTCTGAGGGATAATAAGAGAATATTCCTTTTCTAAGGGACTTTTGAAAACGATTGTTTTCTCGGCTAGACGAAAACTGTCGGTCGCCGCCATTTTTATTGAATTCTTCCCGAAAAAAAGAAAAATCCCGGAAATTTCAGGACGAGCTTGCGAGAGAACCGGGATAGAGACAATTTGTTCCAGCCCGCGAGAAAAAAGATCTCCGTCAATTTCAATTTCTCCTTCGCTTTTTATCTGCGGGATTATCGGATATTCCTCCCTGGAGAAACCTTTCACCTCCGCTTTGTAATTTCGGCATTCAATCTCCAAGGATAAGTTTTTTTGGGAAAAACTAATTTTTTCGTTCGGTAAGGAAGAAATCAGGTTGCTGAGAAACTTGGCGGGGATGGTTATCCCTCCTTCCTCTTCAATCTTCGCCAAGGTCCAATAGTTCACGCCTATCTCCAAATCCGTCGCTGAAAGTTTCAGCAGGCCCTTTTCGGTTTCGATCAAAATATTGTTCAAAATGGGAAGGGTCAAATTTTTCCCAATTACCCTTTCGACAATATTCAATCCTTGTTTTAAGTTTTCTTGTAGAGTTATAAAGTTCACTTTAGTTGTTGCTGTTGGAGTTAATTTATCGGGGATGTAGGGGCTTTCTTCGAGGGCAGGGAAGCTAAGAAAGTGTAGAGGGATTAAGGATTCTTGGGGGAGTTTTCTCCCCTCTGCCTTTTCCCCTAACTTATAAACTATGGATCCCCTGTTTCGTTAAGTTTATTTCCCCAAGAATTTCATTGTTTATAAACTATAAATTCGCTGCCTTATTAAGTTTATTTCCTCAACGATTTCATTGTTTACTTGGACCTCTCTGTTGATTTTGGCGCAGGCGTAGATAGCGGTCGTATGATCTTTCCCCCCGAACTTTCTCCCAATGAAGGGATAAGAGCCTTTGACAACCTCCCTTAATAAATACATCGCTACCTGGCGGGGGTGGACAATCTCTTTTTTTCTGGAGCTAGAAATTAGCTCTTTTTCTTTTATATCATAAAAGTCAGAGACCGCCTGGATTATCTTTTTAGGGGTGATAATTTTTTTGGGGCATTCAATCAGATTTTTGAGAAGGATTTTTGCCGTCTCGATATCGGGCTCTTTATTATTTAATTTCGCATAAGCAATTAATCTATTTAAAGCCCCTTCCAGTTCTCGGATGTTCTTCTGGATGTTTTCGGCGAGATAAGTAAAAACTTCTTCTGAAGGGGTTGCGTTTTTTTCCTGGGCCTTCATCTTCAAAATAGCCAATCTGGTTTCCAAGTCGGGATAGCTTATGTCGGCGATCATCCCTCCCTCAAAACGAGACCTTAATCTTTCTTCCAGGGAGGCGATCGCTTTCGGGGATCTGTCAGAAGAAAGAATTATCTGGCATCCCTTTTCGTACAAATCGTTAAAAGTGTGGAAAAATTCTTCTTGAGTTTTTTCTTTCCCAGACAAAAATTGGATATCATCGATGATCAAAACGTCAACACTCCTATAGTTTGTTTTTAGCTGTTCCGTTTCATGATTTCTGATAGCCGAGACGACCTGAGAAGTAAATTTTTCCGACGAAGTATATTTAATTTTCTTTTCCGGGGAGTTTTTCGATATTTCATTCCCAACTGCCTGAAGTAAATGAGTCTTGCCTAGCCCCACTCCGCCGTAAATAAACAAAGGATTATAGACCGTCCCAGGTTCTTTTGAAACGGCGAAGGAAGCGGCGTGGGCTAATTCATTAAAAGCCCCGACAATAAAATTTTCAAAAGTGTATCGTGGATTAAGATTCGTATCTTTATTTGTTTCTTTTAATTTTAGCTGAAAGTCCTGATCGGCTTCAGGGGAGATTCTGGAAGCAGGAGAAGTTCTCAAGGTTGTCTTTTCTATCACATACCTGATCTCTTTTATTCCTTCGTCGACTTTGTGAAGAGTCTTAAAAATAAAACCATTATATTTATTCTCTAGCCATTCTTTAGTAAAGGAGTTGGGCACGGAAACCAAAACCTCCCCTTCTTTTTTAGAGATGATATGAGTATTCCGAAACCATGTTATAAAATTCGCTCGAGAAATATTCAATTCTATTTCGGCCAAAACCGTCTGCCAAAGTTCTTCGTTAGTCATGACAAAACCATTATATCATATGCCGTAAGGAAAGAAAATAAGAGGGGAAATCGTCCCTCTGTTAATAATCTGTGGGCAATTTGTGTAATAATGAAGGGAAGAAAGATCCTCTTTCTTTCGGTTGACTAAACTTCTTTTTAAGATTATACTAACTATTGGATTTTTAAATCTTAAATTTTGCTAAAATGAGCATTACTTATCAGCCTAAAAAGAAAAAAAGAAAAAGAGTCCATGGTTTTCTATCCAGGCAAAGAACGACGGGGGGAAGGAGAGTCCTTTCTCGAAGAAGAGGGAAAAAGAGACGAAAATTGACCGTTTAGTTTTAAACAAATGTTACCGAAAGAAAATCGACTTCTCAAAAAGGGGGATTTCAAAAAAGTTTTCAGAAAGGGAAAGGGGTATAGCGACGCTTTTTTAATTAAGGAGGAGGAAAAGAAAAAAGGACTCCCTGCGAAAGGAACATTTTTTCTAAAGATTTTAGAAAACGGCCTTGGGGTTAATCGGTTTGGGATTGTTGTTTCCAAAAAAGTTTCCAAAAAGGCAACTCTGAGAAACAAAATTAAAAGACAAATCAGGGTGATCCTGAAGATGGAATTGCCAAAGATAAAGAAAGGGTTTGATGTAGTTTTTTTAGCTAGCCCTGGGGTTGGAAAAGAAAAGCCCGCGGACCTTAGAAGAAGAGTAGAAAAGACATTTGAAAGAGTAAAATTAATTAAAAAAAATGTTCAAGTCAGGCATTCTTAAATTAATTAAAGTTTATCAAGAATTCGTTTCTCCGTTTTGGGGACGAAATTGCCGATTTTACCCGAGTTGTTCCCAATATACCAAAGAAACGATAGAAAAATACGGCCTTTTGAGAGGGATTTTTCTCGGGACGAAAAGGATTCTCAAATGTCATCCTCTCCATCCCGGAGGAGTTGATCTCCCCTGATTTTTAAAATGGAAATTTTAACCACAATTTTTAATGAAGTTTTGTATCATCCCCTCTTGAATGTTCTTTTTCTGTTTTACCATTATTTGCCAGGGCAAGACCTTGGGATAGCGGTTATTCTTTTGACTGTTTTAATAAAATTTATTTTTTATCCCTTAGGGACGCAAACGTTTAAATCCCAGAAGGCCATGTCAGAAATTCAGCCGAGAATTAAAGAAATTCAGGAAAAGTATAAAGGAGACAGGGAAAAGCAATCAAGGGCAATGATGGAGCTATATAAAGAAAAAAAGATTAACCCTCTCTCCGGCTGCCTCCCCCTTCTTCTGCAGCTTCCGATTCTGCTCGCTCTTTACAGGGTTTTTTTAAAAGGGTTTTACCCTGAGGCCTTGGCTAATCTTTACAGTTTTGTTCCTCATCCCGGACTGATCGACCCTACTTTTTTAGGGCTGGTTAATCTTTCCCAGCCAAATTTTATCCTGGCTATCCTGGCCGGAGTTAGTCAATACTTCCAATTAAGGATGACTCCTCAATCTAAGAAAACAAAAGAAGGGGCTCCTGGCCTTTCTCGGATGATGACGGGACAAATGAATTATCTCTTGCCAGCCTTCGCTATCTTCATCTGTCTGAAGCTTCCCTCAGCCGTCGCCCTCTACTGGATAGTGATGACGATTTTTACCATCGTCCAACAATATTTTATTTTAAAGAAACTTAAAGTATGATTTCTCAAAAGGAGTTAGAGAAAATAAAAAAAATCACCAAAGAATTTTTTGAAAAGACGACCATCGACGTAGAGATTGAGGTCGGCAGACCCGAAGAGGACGCCGTTCCTATTGATATAAAGATGGAAGAGCCTCAACTTTTGATTGGGGAAGGAGGACAAACTCTTCTCGAACTTCAGCATCTTTTGAGGATAATTTTAAGAAAACAAATTCCCTCTCTCAGCGGGGAAGAAAAGAGATTTTTTGTTGATTTGGACATCCAAAACTACAAAAAGAAGAAAATTGATTATTTAAAAGAGATGGCTCTCTCTTTGGCCGATGAAGTTTCTTTAACCAAAAAAGAAAAAATACTGGCTCCCATGCCAGCTTACGAAAGAAGAATTATCCATTTAGAATTAGCCGAGAGAAAAGACATAATTACCGAGAGCACGGGTGAAGAGCCCGAAAGGAAAATAGTCATCAGACCTTACTCTTAAAGTTTGAGAACATTCATTTTTTAAACGGAGATTAATTAAAAAGTTGCCGAGAAACAAAAGAGACGAAAGCAAAATACGCTGCTTTTTAAAACAGCGTATTTTAATTAGCTTAATGTAAAAGTTATTTTGTTGGCAGAATAATTAAGCCTTTAATGTGTGTCTCCCCGATATAATTGTCTTTCAAAAAGGGATCGCTCTGAGTGAAAACTTCACACTTCCCTCCAGTCTCCGTGGAAAGAACCGCTAGATATCTCCCGTCGATCTCAACAGACCTTACGTCGTTCCCTGAACTAAAACCGGAAACCGTTTTTCTGAAATTTCCCCAGCAATGTCCTGGCCCCGCCCACCACCCTGGCCCCACGCAGTCATTACCGCATTCTCCTTCGCTCTGGGGACAGCTTTGATAGCATTCCTCCCCACACTCTCTGTTATAATCTTTTACCTCATAAAGAGTAACTCCCTCGCCACTAGCGCTCTTAGCTTGAACAAAGATTGTGACCGAAGAAAGACCGTCGCCGCCGATGTTTGAAAAATTGCAGCCACTGTCTAAACAAATTGCGCAGTTTCCTTTAAAGCCCGTGTCTTCATGTAAGATGGCTCCGTATTTTACTCCCTCTAGCTGCTTAAAAGACACATAACCAATCTGATTATCCATCTCTCCAGGGAAAGAAGCGCTTGATTGTTGGTAAACGACGCACTCTTTCATCTCCTGGTCCTTACAAAAGTAAACTCCATAAGGCTTCCAGAAGAGTTCAATTGATTTCGGAGTAAAAGAGAAACCGCCGCTTTTTTCTTGGAGTTTAGCTTTTGCGCCTCCGTAGTTTATTTCTGGATAAACATAGACATCCAAAAGATCGGGGTCAGAAAAAAGGTCGTAGCTCACCGGGGCAAAAGCAGTGAGATCAGCAACGCTTACTGTACAGGCCATTTCTTCATCCGAGGCATTTCTTAGGACAACTCCTTGGTTTATCCCTGCCATTTCGGGACTTACAATCACCAGCTGCGGATTGATAGTAGTTAGGATTAGATAAGAAGAGAGGAGAACCACCAAACCTAAAATCCCAGAAAAAATCTGGTCTCTGGCATCGCTCATTTTGGTTGGGTCGCCGGCCGAGGTCAGATGCCTTGCTCCGCCTAGAATAAAAACTCCAAAGGCAATCAGTCCGGCGATCATCAAAGAGAAATTAAAAATATATCGGACATAATCTGACAGAGGAGTTTTAACGGTTGTTGGAGCTTCTACCCCGGGGATTTGGGGATACTGGACCTCGAGCTCTCTTTGAGCAAAACAAAAACTAGCCAAAAGAAAAATCAATAAAAATCCTAAAAGGGAAATTAAATATATTTTTTTAGAAGATTTCATCTTTCTTGGTTAAAAGAATAGATTATCCCAATTTGTCCTCCCTCTTTATTATACCTATTTATTTCTCAAATGTCTTCCCCCCCCCAGCAAAACTTTCTTATGATCAGTCGGTCTCGCAGCAGAAAAAATTAAGCTCATCGCAGCAAAAGTAATTTTGCTCGCAGGCATCTACTTTTTGAAGGTAAAACAATCTCGGTTCGCAACTTAAAAGATTTTCCTTCGGCTCTTCGGAGAGAACACACTCCCCCGATTCACAAATTAAACGATATTCTGGTAATATTTCTGAAGCGGGAAGACATGCTTTTGAGCCGCCACTTTTTGATTCAACGCACTCAGTCAAGGGGACGCACTCGGGGGAGAGAGCATTCATCTAGTTTCTTGCTTAAAATGCTTGTTTTTATTAATTTTTTTTCAGAAAGAGAAGGTTTTGCTAAATCACAATTCCAAACTTCTTTTATCAATATTTTTTCTCCTCTCAAATACCCCTCCCAATCTGAGGAGGGAACAACGCACCTATCAAATTTCTTTCGGATGGAAGGCAATTCTATATCAATGATGTTATAAGCCCAGGTAGGCTTTCTTTTGGAGTATATCAGCTCCTTATTATGGATTTCATCCCCGTCAATTAGATTATGGGTTTCGTCGTCGTGGGTGGTTATATTTTCGAAAGCAGACGTTATTTTACAGTGATTTTCTATAATTTTCTCTAAAGTAGCTGTAATTTCTCCGGGAGGAAGGCAAGGGGAACCGCCGCAAGAGGGCGAGCAAGAACAGCATTTCCCAGGTTTGCAGATACAGCATACGCCGCAACCGCAACCGCATCCCGAACACCTGCAGTCATCAGGGAGCTTGGTCATATATTCTCCATTTTCTTTTTCTTTAGCGGTTTCCTCCGATAATTTCTCGTCTATGATTTTTTGCATTTCGTTAACCAATCTTTTGGCTATGTTTCTACTCTCGTCAATTATTTTGCCAACGGGGATTTCTATCTCGCAGACGATTTTTACTTCTTCTCCTGTTTCCATTTTCGGCGCTTCAGTAATTTCCGGTAAGGCTATGTTAGATAACGACACATCCAAAAATTCTTCAGTGCAGTAAAAAGTTGCCGAATCGTCTTTAGAGCTGATATCTTCCCAAGGTTTTTCAATTTTTATTTCTTTAATTAACTTGACTTCTTCGTTCTCCAGCCCTTGTTTGTAAATCCAAAAACTGTCAAAGCTTAGCAAGCTCTTTGGCCTGCCTCCCTCGCTTAAAGAATAGGGGCACTTTTTCATCATTTCTTCTCCTTTTTCTAATTCAGCCAGGCTGCTTGCCAATTTTTCCTCCTCAGTTTTTAATTTTTTTTCCAACTCCTCCATTTTAACTTTTAACGGCAGAAGCTTAGGGGTCAATTTTCTAAGCTCTTCTTGCTTTCCTGCGATTTGTGACCGATTATGGCAGGGATCATCCTGCTCGCAATAACAATTCTTACAAACGTGGCAACTATCGCAGCAAAACACGCACTGGCACTGGTCAGTGAGAATTTTTATTTCTTCGGACGCCTTTTCGATATCTTCTGAAATTTTCTGAATTTCCTTTGAAGTTTCCCAGATTTTTTCAGAAAGATCTTTGATTCGCACCAGTCTGGTTTCGGCGATAACCCCTTCGTAAAGAAAGTCATCCGGAGCCAGCCTTTTAAAATAATTTTCATCTGTCTCGCCCGGCAATCTGGAGGGAGCCTCTTTCTTTAGAGAGTAGCCGTCAATTAATTTCCCGATAGGTATTTCGTCAGCGGTTAAGGTTGGTTTTTCCAGGGGAAGTGGTTCGGTCGCTTTCGGCAACTCAATTTTTTCTAAAACAGGAAAGATTACAATCACCAGCTGCGGATTGATAGTAGTTAGGATTAGATAAGAAGAGAGGAGAACCACCAACCCCAAAATTCCAGAAAAAATCTGGTCTCTGGCATCGCTCATTTTGGTTGGGTCACCAGCTGAGGTTAGATGCCTTGCCCCGCCTAAAATGAAAACCCCGAAAGCCAGCAACCCCCCGATAATTATTGATAGATTGAAAAGGTATTTTACATAATCCGGTAAGGCTGTTTCGGTCGTTGGAGCTTCCGCTCCTGGTACTTCCGGATATTTTATTTCTAATTCTCTTTCTTGGGCGAAAACACCCTCCGTCGCAACTGCGTTGTTCTGGAAGATAAAAAAATTTGCCCAAAGAGAAAGGGCAAAAAGACTGAAGACGAAAAAAAACAATTTTATTTTGTTATTTTTTTTCATTTTTCTCTTAAGGTAAGAATCACTGTGATTGTCCAGAAAGGAATTACCCCGACTATAGGAAGAATTTCTCCCAGAAAAGCTATCCCTGATTTTAACAATGTCCTGCCGACAGGAGCTCTGGCGGCTCGGGCCGTCGTTTTCCCCATTCTTCCCATTTGCTTAGAGTAACGACGCATATAGCGCTCGAAAACCTCATTCGGGACTTTGCCAGCTTTTTGGAACGTTCCCATCCTTCTTGCCATCTGCTGGATATTCTTTTGGATAGCTTTTACTTGATCCCTTTTACTTTGGGCGATTTTTCCAGTCCGAAACTCCATCCATGCAGTGATGGGGATTAAAACAGCAATATCAAAACCTATGGATAAAAGTTCAGAAAGAGTATAAACATCCAAAAGCCCAAGAATAACGAAGGCAATATCAATAGCGTCAACAGCTAAAGCAAAAAAGAGAGCGATTATGAAATCAGGGTCAAGAGGGAAAACTCTTTCTTTGTCCCCTGCTTCTTCTATTTGGTTCCTGATATTCTCGTCGCTGGGAATACCGCGTAGAAATTCCTCTATCTCCTTTATTGTTTCAGGGCTTTCTTCAACCTCTTCTAATGTCTCTTTCGGTTTTTCTAAAGTTGCGACTGGCATTTATTTGGATTTACTCTCCCCTGGCAGTCTTCATTGCCGCTACTTGCTCGGGGGCGGTAGTGATTATTTGGTCTTCAGCGTAAGAAGCCACGACTTTTATGGCCACATGTTTTGGCCCGGCGAAAAACAATCCTTCACCAACCGCTCCCTCAACTAAAAGATATTTTTCCTCGTCGGTCAAATTAAAGGTCTGAGCAACCGAATCAATGGTGGCTGGCGACTGCTTCATTAAAAGTTGCAAAGAAGAGTTATTGATAATCGGCTGGCCGTAGTCCGATTTCATAAAATCGATAACGTCCTGGGTAATAGTTGTTACCCCTAACCAATACTTTCTGGCTCTTTTGGCTGTACCAAAAAGGAAGGAAGCTCCGTCCGCGGATTGCATTAACCACCAGGCCTCATCAACAATCAGAATTCTTTTTTTCAATTCTGCCCGAATTTGATTCCAGATGTACCTCATAATAATATACATGGCCATCGGCCTTAATTCTTCCTCCATGTCCCTTATCCCGAAGACAACAAGTTTGTTTTTCATCGAAATATTGGTCGGCAAATTGAAAAATCCGGAGAATGAACCCTTGGTGAACTTCTGGATTCTCTCTGACTAAAGATTCTGCCCCTTCCATATTTCTCAAAACCTCTTCAAAGTCGCTCATCAGGGGCGGAGTAATTTTTGTAAAGTCGGATTCGGGGGTTATATCTTTAGCAGCATAAGTCTCAGTTATCGCCCGGTCAATAATGGCATCTTCTTCTGGAGTTAAACCTCCTAGCATAATTCTTAACAAGCCCACCAAATTGATAATATTTGACCTTAAAACATCAGCCGGGCTTTCGTCTTCTCTGGCTGGAGGCAAATCAAAAGGATTAATATGATTAGGAGAAGTCAGAGATATTTTGAAAAAAGAGCCGCCAACTGCCTCAGACAAAAATTCGTATTCGTTTTCCGGGTCAATAATAATAACATCGACCCCTAACATTAAAGAGCGCAAAATTTCCAATTTTATGGCGTAGGACTTTCCTCCTCCGGCCTTGCCGAAGACAACCATATTGGCGTTTTCCAAAGAAAACCTGTCAAACAAAACCAAGGAATTATTATGCCTGTTTATCCCGTAGAAAATTCCTTCGTTAGCGCTCAAGTCAAAAGAGACAAAAGGAAAAACTGAAGACAGGGGCTGGGTATTCATCGGCGTGTTTATCTGGAGAAGGTCAAGCGAGTAGGGAGAAACAGAAACGAATCCTTCTTTTTGTTGATAGGCGGCCGGCTTCAAATAAACCAGTCTGGCCTCCAGAATTGACCTCAGGCTAGTTTCCGTATCTTTTAATTCTTTTTCACTGTTGCCATAAACTGTGATATAAATTCCGAAGCGAAACATTCTTTCCTGGGCCGACATCAATTTATCTCTTAGTTCTTCTAGGTCCCGGAAAGCGATTTCCAATTCCGGCGCCCTGATTAATCCTTTTTCTTCTCTTTCCATCATTTCGGCTTGGATTTCAGTTGTCTTCTTTCTTAGCTTTTTCATAATCATTCCGGTTTCTACTGGATGAATGTATAAAGCAATATCCATCGGCGTATCTAAGTTAATTACCGGAGAAAACCAGGCGGTTGATAAATAACGGGGGAGAGAAAAAACAAAAAAAGTTTTGGCCATCCTTTCGCCTAATTTCAAAAAATTGGAGGTAATCTTCGATTGAGGCCGGGGCGATAATGTCTTTTATTCCAATTGCTCCGGTTCCGAAAGCCGTCTCCATTTCGGGAATTCCTTTTTCTTTTTTTTGTCCTTTGAAAGGCCACATATTAATAAAATTTAAAATCAAAAGTTAAAAGTTTAAATTTTAGATTCCGAGTTCGGGAGGAACCTCTGGGAAATAGCCAACTTCTGATTCTTCAGGGTGATGGACTCCCCAAAAAAGTTCTACCAATTCCCGAGTGGTCAAAGGGACCGCCCTTAAACCGCATCTTTTTAATCCCAAAGCAACAAATTCCATTCTCTGCCAAAGTTGGCTTCGGTAGCGGTAGAATTCCTCTTCGGTTAAAGGTTTTCTAGTCGCCGGCTTAGTTAATAATTTTTTGTAGGTTTCAACTTTAGCCAATTCGAAAGGGATAAAGGGGATGATGGTATAGAAAGTTTTTGCCATAATTGACCCGACCTCAACCAGGCTCTTGATAAACTCCTGATACTCTCTGGTCTGGATTTTCAATAATTCGTTTGCCTGTTTTTCTTCTAACTCTTTCAATTTTTCCAGGTACCCGGTGATATTGATTTTTCTTGACTGAATAAAAACCTGTATGGGAAAATCCAAAGAATTCAAAAAATTTTGAAACTGGTAAATTGTGGCATTTTGTTCGTCCTCGGATTTTAAGGCAAAATTCTGGGAGGAAACCATTAAAACTCCTCTCAAGGCGCCATTTTTTAAAATTAGCGTTCCTTCTTTAATCTGGTCAATTTCCAAAAATTGTTGAGCACTTAATTTGGGCATAATTTGACTTATTTATTTAATTCTATCCCCCGTCTTAATTTGCTTAGCTCGCCTTCGTTCTCAGCTCTCAATGGACTTCCCTCTCCTTTTTTTTCTTTTTCTGGCGCTTTTTTTCTTTCAGCCATTTTAAAAATAGGGAGTTCTGCTTTTCGCCAAATATAAATCCTGGAACCAATGTTAAACATTAAAAGATTTTTTAAAAAAGTTAGCATCGGTATTCCGTTAACCTTCAAAAAAGCTAAAGAGAAAGAAATCGTAGCCAAAAAAATAGTAGCTAAAATAAAATAAAAAAAAGGAACTGTGAAATACAGGATAAAAGCAAAGCCGCCGGCAATTCCCATAATGGCAAATTGCTTCATGGTTAAGGGGCCGACGATTCTCGTCTCCCTCTCGATAAATTGAGGAACAGAAAATTCCATAGTTACTCGATGGGTTCACGGTAAGTGTCTTCCCCTGACTGAGGAGTCGGTTTTTCTTCTAGAGAGACAGGGTTCTCCGGCGTTTCTGGTAAGGAAACCTCCTCAGGTGTTTCTGGCGGAGATGGCGTCACTTCTACTTTTTCGGGTGATGTCAGGGTTTCCGGCTCGGCTTCCTCGCCAGAGACCACTTTTGGAGGTCTAGCTGCAGGGAGGTTCTTCCCTTTGTAAAAAGCAGCCAGAGTTTTTTCTAACGGAGAAAAAAAAGTTTCGTCAGCTTCGGCGGCAATCTTCCGAGTCGTCTCTTGGTCTAGCTTAACTTCTTTTTCCAGGGTCTCTGCTAATTTTTCTGGCGATAGCCCTCCTAGTAAAACCCGGCCAATCCAATAAGCGGTTTGGGAAATTTTTTCTCCGTCCTCAATCCCGTTTCTTAAGCAAATTTCGGAAATCTGCAGAGGAGTTTTTTCCGAAAAAAACAATCCTAAAATATCAGACGGGACACTTTTAAAGAGCTCGGGATATTCTTTTTTGAATTCTTCTTTTGACATAAGTTTTTAGATTTAGTTGATTATTTAATAATTAACATTAAGTTTCTAAGCTTCACTCTTTTCTTCTAATCCTTTTATTCTCTTTTTTAATTTTGCCATTTCCCCCATTCCTTTCTCTTCCTTTGGTGCAGAAATTTTAGTCCCCTTTCCGATTTCTTTGCGAACAGCTGCCCAAGGCGCCGTGGCAAATTCTTTAGCGACTTGCCCTAACCCTCCTTTTCCAATTCTTTTTTCCGCTTCCCTTCGATCTGTTTCTTTTATATATGCTTTTGCATCGTCCGTCCCCGGAATTATCCCTTTCTTTATCATACTCTCCCGGATTTTTGCGAGTTCCTTACTTGAACGGCTGTTATGAATGTTACGGGCTTCTTTCATGATTTCCTCTTCTGGCGCATATCCATACCAAGCGCTTTTTGTTCCTTTTTTAATTCCTTTCCAGTCGATCGCTTTAGCAGTTGGTTCCCAAACAGATTTCCTTAAACCAGAAGAGGCTGCTCCGGCGAAAGATTTTACTTTTATTCCAAAAGGTGACGAACCCATTTTTGCTCCTGTTGTCTGCAATCCTTTTCCGATTTTCCCGGAGAATTCGCGAACAGGGGTCATTGGTCGTGATCGCCAGATAGCAGCTGTCCTTCCCCCCGTCCATTTAGCCGTTCCGACTCCTGCTTTTGTACCTATTTTTATCATTCCTTTACCGGCAACAGATGCTCCAGCCATTGCTGCTGCGCCTCCAGCCTGCATAATCGCCCCTGCGCCGATGGCACTGGATGACAATCCCAGGAAAAAGCCGAGACAAAGAAAAACAAGAACTATCCCCCAGGGTAAAACCTGGTTCATAAGACCACCCAGCGTTGGGGAGGCGCCGGCCATTTGGCTTATTACTGCCGAACCCGGCTTCATTATTATATTTATCATATGATTTGAGAGATAGAGGAAAAAGGCCAAAACTATTCCGATGATTGACCACTGAATAAATTGCTTCCACCATTGAGAGAAAACCTTCCTCGTAGCCGGCAGAATATAACAGGCGAAGGCAAAAGGAGAAAGAATAACCAATGTCCAAATAACTATATATCTTATGACAAAAATAACAGTGTAAGCGAGAAGAAGAAAGATGGCCACTATCTCGTAAAAGATTATCACCAGAGAACCGACTGCCGCCTCAATAGCTGGGTTGCTCCCTATTGGGTTCCAAAAGCCCGTCCAGCCACTTGTCCAACCTGACCACTGAGCATTAATCATGGAGGCGAAAACGTCTAGTCCTACCGCCCCCTTCAGGAAAAAATTCATCACAATATTAGAGGCGTCCACAATTAAACCGCAGATAACCGGGGTAAAATTAATTAAAAGGGCAATAATTATTAAAATAGGTAAAGCTTTTTTCGCCTGATAATCTCTAATTCTCAAAGCCGTTCCCAGTCCAATAGCAATTAAAGCTATAACAAAAATAATATTGGTTAAATCCCGAGTTAAAGTCCAGCCGACTCTGATAAACTCATTACCAGCCGGATTGGTGTAAGAAAGAGAAATAAATCCCGGAGAAATAACCCATTTCAAAAGTTCTCCGACCAAGCCCAAAATTACTCCAAGGATAGACCCGACTATGTTAAGAACAAAACCCACTATACCGGCTATGGCGCCGGCAAAACCGCTGCCGATCATTTCTCCCAGACCAGCTTGGGTAGAATTAATTGGGAAGACGAGGCCTAAAATAACAAAAAATAAAACAGCTAAAAACAGCGTTTTTTTGAATTTAAAGAAATTTAAGAGAAAATTTTTAATTTTGTCGGGCATTAATTTATTATAACAAATTAGAAAAAGATTTAAAGTCTTGAGTTAAATTTAACCAGTCTTTAATGGTTAAAGTTTCGGCTCTTTGGGTAGGTTTAATTTTATTTTTTTCAAGCCAAAATTTACTTTTTCTTTGTTCAATTTTAACTTTTTTGATAAATTATTCAAAAGCTGTTTTCTGGGTTGGGAAAAACCCGCTTTGACAATTTGAAAAACATCTTCGTCGAATTCGTATTTTTTATCTGTGCGAATTGGTGTAATTTTAATAATCGCGCGAGTCAACTTTCGGCTGCGGCCAGAAAGATTTTTTTGAAACAAAAGAAATAATTTCTGGTTTAGCATAAAACTGAACAGAGACCGCCAATAAATTCATCTCCGGCGGTTTGGCGCAAATCCTCTGAGCCACTTCTTTTTGGACCATCAAAACCATTTCTTTCGGCGTGGTCTCGTTCGATTCTAGAAATTTTCTGATAACCGGCGAAGTAATATAATAGGGCAGATTGGCGACTACTTTGTATTTCCTCTCTTGTATATAGTATCTAGTATTTATCTTTAATATGTCGCCAGGAATAATTTTAGTATTTTTGAAGTCTTTTAAAGTCTCTTTTAGAACTTCAACCATCTTTGGATCTTTTTCAATGGCGACCACTTTTTTTGCTCTTTTGGCCAATTCTAAGGTCAGAGTGCCGATTCCCGGGCCGATTTCCAAAATAGTGTCTTCCGGCTTCAAGTCGGCTGTTTCAATAATTTTTCTCAAGATTTCTTTATCGATTAAAAAATGCTGGCCCAGGCTTTTGGCCGGTCGGACAAAGTTTTTTTGGAACAAAAGCTTAATTTCTCTTAACGACGTTAGCTTCATTTTTCCATTTTAACACGAAAGCAGGGCTCTTGACACTTGATCTTGACCAAGATAAACTGAAAGGAGTAGCCGAAGACAGTTCAAACCGACTATTAAAGAGGATAAAGATATTTCTAGACTACTTAAAAACTCCTTAAATCTTTTTGAGGAGAAAACAATTCAGATTTTTCGAAAATTTAAGGGATCTAAAAGAGACCCCTTCCTTTATTTGGGGTTATTAACGGTTATTTTGCTTGGATTGGTTGTTTTGACTCCTCATTTCTCAATAAAGAGAAGTTTCACCTTAACGGCCGAAACCTCGGCTTTTGTTCCAATAGGGCAGTCTCTGAACGAAAAGAGTTCTTTTCAGGGGCAGAACAGTTCAAAAACCTTGGAGCCGCCTGATTTTTCTTTAATTCAAGGGAATAGCTTGACAGGATTCTTCATTCCTTTGACCGTTTCCCCGAGCGTTTTAGGCTCTCTAACCGGGGATAGCTTCTTCGGGGAGAGGAAACGAAATCACTGAATATACCGTTCAGTCAGGCGATACGCTGGCTGGGGTTGCAGAAAAATTTGATATTTCTCTCGAAACATTGCTTTGGGCTAATAATTTAACTAAAAGCTCCGTTCTTAAAGTCGGTCAAGACCTAATTATTTTGCCGGTTTCCGGGCTTTTGCATCACGTTACAGCCGGAGAAACAGTCAGCGGGATTGCCTCAAAATATAAGGGAGATGTTAACGAAGTCATTGTTTTTAATGAATTGTCCAACGAAGGAGATATCAATGTCGGCGATATTTTGATTATTCCTGATGGAGTGATGCCGCCGGCCACAAAAGTTTACACCCCTTCTTTAGCTCCTTTGGCCACCAGTTACTTTATTTGCCCCATTTCTGCTCCTTGCCGGATTACTCAGGGGCTTCACTGGTATAATGCCATTGATTTCAGCCACGGAAATTGCGGCGACCCGATTTACGCAGCCGCCGGCGGTCAAGTTTTGAAAATAAAATATGGCTGGAACGGTGGAGCCGGGAATTATTTGGAAATTTTACACCCGAATGGAGTAGTGACGATGTATGGGCACTTGCAGAGTGTTTTGGTTAGCGCCGGTCAGCAAGTTTCTCAGGGACAAATCATTGCTTTTATGGGCGGCCAGCCGGGAATCTCGGGCGCCGGCCGTTCCACTGGCTGTCATTTGCACTTCCAAGTAATCGGGGCGAAAAATCCCTTTGCCCGGTAAAAACGCGGGACCATCCTAGCGATAGCACCCGAATTTACGAAAGATAAAAAGCCGACATCAGTCGGCATTTTAATTTTCTTACATTATATATAATAATC